>NZ_QAJB01000457.1:0-2384 GCF_003061325.1 Microbacterium sp. HMWF026 | reverse complement strand
ACCCGTGGGCGATAGCAGGCGGAGTCGGGCTCCTGATCCTCGCGGCCCTGGCGAGCACCATCGCTGTGATACGCAACCGGCGACGCCACCACACGAACGACCCCGACTGCTGCCCGCCCACCCGAAACACTGAGGGCAACGCCGACGCGCAGGATGATCGGAGCCCCAGAAGCTGACACCTTCTGCTGAACCTCAGCGTTCGCGCAGGTGCCGGATCCCGAAACGACGTGTTGGTTGCGCTCTCCGAACGCCTCGTTCATCTATAGCTAAATGAGACATGATGAGCGATGCGTCAAAGGGTGCCGTCGTCGCACAATTTCGGGCGCTGAGAACGTCTCGAAAAGTTGCCTCATCGCGCTCTGCCTCACGGGGTCGCGCGACAGGAGTTTGTGAGGCATGCTGATCGGGTGAGGCTTCTCGGGTACACGCGCGTGAGCACCGTCAGTCAGGACGCGCGCCTGCAACTCGACGCCCTGGGCGCGACGGGTGTTGAGGCGAGGGACGTCTTCTCAGACGTGACCTCGGGCAGCCGTGCCGCGGTGCAGCGGCCAGGGATGAAGAGACTTCTGGAGTACGCGGAGCCCGGCGACACGGTGGTCGTCTGGCGCATCGACCGACTCGGGCGCTCCCTCATCGACGTGCTGAACACGGTGAACCTGCTGCGCGAGAAGGACGTGAAGGTTCGATCGATTTCGGATGGCATCGACCCCGAGACCTCGTCCGGGCGGATGATGCTGGGCATGCTCGCGACGCTGGCGGAGTACGAGCGTGAACTGATCACCGAGCGAGTCAACGCCGGCATCGCCGCGGCGAAGCAGGCTGGCACGCGCTTCGGCCGGCCACCCGTGGATCCGGGCGTCGTGAAGGAGAAGCTTGCGATCGTGCGAGACGCGCGCGCGAAGGGACGCACCGCCGAAGACGCAGCCCGACTGGTCGGATGGTCCAGAGCGACGCTCTACCGTCATCAGCACGCCACCGGCACCCCGGCAGCGGTCGGCGACTAGATGTGCCATGGACGCGCTGGCCCGGTGGCGGATCCTGCGTCTCCATGTCGAGGATGACATTCCCCTGGCCACGCTGGTCAGGGAGACCGGAATCGGTCTGCGCACCCTTCAACGCTGGAACCATGACTACGCGGTGGCGGGGATCGACGGGCTGAAACCGAGCGCGCGAGCGGACGCGGGGACCCAGCGCACCGACCCAGACCTGGTCGCGTTCGTTGAGCAGCTCGGACTCACCAAACCGCGTCCCGGGGTGGCGGCCTTGCACCGGCTCGCCATGGCCGAGGCCGACCGCATCGGGTGCGCCCGTCCAAGCTATTCGACGGTCCGGTCGATCCTGCACCGCCTTGACCCGGCACTCGTGACCCTCGCGCTGGACGGCCCAGCCGCGTACCGGGACCGACACGAGCTAGTGTTCCGCCGCCGAGCCGAGCGACCGAATGCGATCTGGCAGGCCGATCACACCGAACTCGACATCCTCATCGTCGGCGCCGATGGGAAGCCGGAACGCCCCTGGCTAACGGTCGTGATCGACGACTACTCGCGCGCAATCTGCGGGTACACCGTGTTCACAGGGGCGCCCTCGGCGATCAACACGGCGCTCGCATTGCGGCAGGCGATCTGGCGCAAGACCAACCCGGCTTGGGCGATGTGCGGTCTCCCCGACGTGCTCCACGTCGACCACGGCAGCGACTTCACCAGCAGGCATCTGGAGTACACGGCGGTGGCGTTGAAGATCCGGCTGATCTACTCGACAGTCGGCCGGCCGCAAGGTCGCGGGAAGATCGAGCGATTCTTCGGCACCGTGAACACCGAACTTCTCACGACCCTCCCCGGCCACCTCACCCCTCGGGCACGAGCCCCGAAGCCGCAGCTCAGCCTCGCGGACCTCGATCAGGCCATCGGCCGGTTCGTCACCGAGTACAACGAGCGCCCCCACAGCGAGATCGGCGCCAGCCCGAAGGAGGCCTGGATCGGTGACGGCTGGTTGCCGCGGATGCCCGACAGCCTCGACCAGCTCGACGGGCTGCTGCTGACCCTGCCGAAGAACCGCGTCGTCCAACGCGATGGCATCCACTTCCAAGGCCAGCGGTACCTCTCACCCACACTCGCGCCGTTCGTCGGACGCAGCGTGACAATCAGGTACGACCCGCGCGACGTGTCCGAGATCCGCGTCTACGACCACGACACGCACATCTGCATCGCGATCGACGAAGCACACCCCAACCAGCGACTCTCCCTGCGCGACATCGAGACCGCCCGACGCGCCCGCCGTCGGCGGCTGCGTCAACAGATCAACGAACGCATCCCCCAGACAGCCGTCCGTGACGAGCCGCGAACCGAGCCGCGGACACCACGCCAGGTGAGACTACGCACCTACGA
>NZ_QAJB01000456.1:0-2618 GCF_003061325.1 Microbacterium sp. HMWF026 | reverse complement strand
GACGAGGAATAAATTGGCATTTGACAAGTGCACGCTGTTGAGTTCTCAAGGAACGGACGCACCCACAGAAACAGTCATCTCGACCAACCCGTGAGGCAGTTCACAAACAACCACCGGCACGAACCCACAGAACACTCCGGAAGGAGGATCAGATGAGGAAGACGCCGAGTGGCAGGATCCCAATGCTAGACGAGAAAGCAGAAACTCTCAACATCCATATTGGGGGCGGCTCACCACTTGAGAGGACGCGGGGCCTTCCGGCCGCTCCGCTCTCCCCTGTGGGGCGAACAAGTAATAAGTTACGCCCGAACGACCGACCCGTCGAATCGACACCACACCCCGGGCGTGTCGCTCCCGTGAATCCGCGGAAACTTGCGGAAAAACGAGAGCCCGTCCCACCGGGCGGTGGGACGGGCTCGATACCGACGATCAATCAGGCGGTGAGGACGAACGCGGGGGCGGCGGCATCCATGTGTCCACCGGTGAACCCGATTCCGCCGAAGAACATCGCGCCGATCACCAGCGCGAAGACGAAGGCGATCGAGAGGAAGAGCACGGCCACGCCGGCGAGGGTGATGAGGAGGGGGAGTCGAGAAGCCATGGGAACATCCTGCCCTCCCCCGGCGCCGCGTGACCAGGGCTTGCGCCCGGGAACGACCGAAGGCCGGCACCCCGAGGGGTACCGGCCTTCGATGCGGGACGGATCAGCGACCGGAGAGCTTCTCGCGAAGCGCAGCCAGCGACTCGTCGTCGGCGAGGGTGCCCTGGGCGGGCGACTCGGACGAGAAGGATCCACCGAAGGAACCGGAGTCCGTCGGGTTGGCGGCCTCGGCCTCGAGGGCCTTGGTGACGGCGGCCTTGTGAGCCTCCCAGCGACCCTGAGCAGCGGCGTACTCCTGCTCCCACTGCTCGCGCTGAGCGTCGAAGCCCTCGAGCCAGGCACCCGACTCGGGGTCGAAGCCCTCGGGGTACTTGTACTCGCCACGCTCGTCGTACTCGGTGGCCATGCCGTACAGCGCCGGGTCGAACTCGGTGCCGTTGGGGTCGACCGACTCGTTGGCCTGCTTGAGCGACAGCGAGATGCGGCGACGCTCGAGGTCGATGTCGATGATCTTGACGAAGACCTCTTCGCCGACCGACACGACCTGCTCGGCGAGCTCGACGTGCTTGCCCGACAGCTCGGAGATGTGCACGAGGCCCTCGATGCCGTCGGCGACGCGGACGAACGCACCGAAGGGAACGAGCTTGGTGACCTTGCCCGGAGCGATCTGGCCGATCGCGTGGGTACGGGCGAAGACCTGCCACGGGTCTTCCTGCGTCGCCTTGAGCGACAGCGAGACGCGCTCGCGGTCGAGGTCGACCTCGAGGATCTCGACGGTGACCTCCTGGCCCACCTCGACGACCTCGGACGCGTGCTCGATGTGCTTCCACGAGAGCTCCGAGACGTGGACGAGACCGTCGACGCCGCCCAGGTCGACGAACGCACCGAAGTTGACGATCGACGAGACCGTGCCCTTGCGGACCTGGCCCTTGTGGAGGTTGTT
Organism: Microbacterium sp. HMWF026; assembly: GCF_003061325.1. Classification (NCBI taxonomy): domain Bacteria; kingdom Bacillati; phylum Actinomycetota; class Actinomycetes; order Micrococcales; family Microbacteriaceae; genus Microbacterium; species Microbacterium sp. HMWF026. Next base: position 1,074 of record NZ_QAJB01000456.1, on the reverse strand, counting down.
GAGGAACGTGGTGCGCGACTCGGACTGCGTCTGCTCGAGCAGGGCGCGGCGCGAGAGCACCACGTTGTTGCGGTTCTTGTCGAGCTCGAGGATCTTGGCCTCGATCTCCTGGCCGAGGTACGGCGTGAGGTCGCGGACACGGCGCAGCTCGATGAGCGAGGCCGGGAGGAAGCCGCGGAGGCCGATGTCGACGATGAGACCACCCTTGACGACCTCGATCACGGAACCGGTGACGACACCGTCGTTCTCCTTGATCTTCTCGACGTCGCCCCACGCGCGCTCGTACTGCGCGCGCTTCTTGGACAGGATGAGGCGGCCTTCCTTGTCCTCCTTCTGGAGAACGAGGGCTTCGACGTGATCGCCGACGTTGACGACCTCGTTGGGGTCGACGTCGTGCTTGATCGACAGTTCGCGGGAGGGGATGACACCCTCGGTCTTGTAACCGACGTCGAGGAGGACCTCGTCGCGGTCGATCTTCACCACGGTGCCCTCGATGAGGTCGCCGTCGTTGAAGAACTTGAGCGTCTTCTCGACCGCGGCCAGGAAGTCTTCGGCGGAGCCGATGTCGTTGATCGCGACCTGCTTGGTAGCCGGGGCGGTCGTTGCGGTAGTCATGTAGTGGGTTGTCCTAGTTGGGTTTGGTGTCGGGCTCCGGCTGCTGCGCCCTGGTCCTGGAGGACCGGGCCGCCGGGCACTCGCACGCCCGGAGGCGAACGGATGCCGCGAGCCGAAGCAGAGCGGAAGGTTCGTGCGATGCCACGGGCGCGCCCGGAATCCGGGCAGGGCCCCACGTGTGACACCCCAGTCTAACGCACCCGTCTCCCTTCTCGCTGCGCGGGCCGCACCGGGGCGGAGCTGAGCCGGAGCAAGTCCCGCGCGAGGGTCGGAGGATTCGCCTCCGATCGGCTCTTTTCGCCGGGGCTGCGCGGGCGCGACGCCCAGGTGGCGTCCAGACTGGCGTGCCAGGCTCCGGGTTTCGTGCCCGCCGAACGCGGGTCGGACGGTGACACCCGCACCGCCCTCCCTCACGTGAAACCGGTTCTATGCGCTCTGATTCGACGCCCCCTTCCAATC
>NZ_QAJB01000052.1:4371-8457 GCF_003061325.1 Microbacterium sp. HMWF026 | reverse complement strand
CTGGCCGGACGACCCCCGGTACGACCGCGAGCTGCTCGCCGAGGGCGACCGCCGCAACGTCGTCGACGCGTACCGCTACTGGACGATGGATGCCATCGTCGCCGACCTCGACGCGAAGCGGCATCCGTTCCACGTGGCCATCGAGAACTGGCAGCACGACCTCAACATCGGCTCCATCGTGCGCAGTGCCAATGCGTTCCTCGCCGCCGAGGTGCACATCATCGGCAAGAAGCGGTGGAACCGCCGCGGCGCCATGGTGACTGACCGCTACCAGCACGTGCGCCACCACGAGGACGTCGCGGCCTTCGCGGCCTGGGCCCGGGAGGCGGGCCTCGCCGTCGTCGCGGTGGACAACGTCGACGGCTCGGTTCCGGTCGATCGGGCCGACCTGCCCCGGGAGTGCGTGCTGCTGTTCGGGCAGGAGGGGCCGGGCCTGTCGGCCGAGGCGATCACCGCCGCGACCGGGGTGGTCGAGATCACGCAGTACGGATCGACGAGGTCGATCAACGCCGCATCGGCGGCCGCCGTGATCATGTATGAGTGGTGTCGCCGCTGGGCGTGACCCCCGACGCGGTCCGACGCGGGCGGAGTGCGAAAGAGGCGGCCCCCTAGGCCCCGGCCGTCATCCAGGCCGCCCCGCGCACGCGCAGGCCGAGCGTGAGGGCCCGGGCGAGCATGTACACACCGAAGAACGCGGCCGCCAGCCACGCGAGCCCGGCGGGCCCGCCCCCGGCGAAGAGGGCGACGAGCGCGAGCGCGGGCACGTAGGGCACGAGGTTGAGCACCCCCGCCAGGGCGAGGTAGCGCGCGTCTCCGGCCCCGATGAGCACCCCGTCGAGAACGAAGACGAAGCCGGCGAGCGGCTGCGCGACGGCGAGCACGAGCAGCGCCGGTTGGATGAGCGCGGCGATCTCGGCGTCGCCCGTGAAGACGAGGCCGATGATGCCGGAGGCGGCCGCGATGACCGCGCCCACGATCACGCCGAACCAGACGCCCCACGCGCTGGTGCGCCGCAGGACCCGGTCGACGGTGTCGTTCTGTTCGGCGCCGAGCGCCCGACCGACGAGGGCCTGCGCGGCGATCGCCAGCGCGTCGAGGGCGAAAGCCGCCGTCGAGAAGATGGTGAAGGCGATCTGCCACCCCGCCAGCTCGGCCGAGCCGAGGCCCGTCGCCACGGCGACCGTGGCCAGCAGCGCGACGCGCAGGCTCACGGTGCGCAGGAACATCCACCCGCCCGACCGGGCGGTGCCGCTGAGGCCCTCGCGCTGCGGGCGCAGGGACGCCGAGTGCCGGCGCGCGAGGCGTCGGGCGACCAGGACGTACGCGCCCACCATGCCCCACTGCGCGGCGACCGTTCCGATCGCCGATCCGGCGATGCCCCAGCCGAAGCCGTAGATGAAGAGGGCGTTCAGCAGCGCGTTCGCGCCGAAGCCGAGGCCGGCGATCCACAGCGGCGTGACGGTGTCCTGCATGCCGCGCAGCAGCCCGGTCGCGGCGAACACGACGAGCATCGCCGGCAGCCCCCACATCGAGATCGCGAGGTAGGTGCGGGCGTTCTCGGCCACGTCGGGCGCGGCGCCGAAGAGGTCGACGATCCCGCTCGTGGCGAGCGACCCGGCGGCCGCGAGCACGGCCCCGAGCGCCAGGGCCAGCCACATGCCGTCGATGCCGACCGACACCGCGCGTCCCGGTTCTCCGGCGCCGAACCGCCGCGCCACCGCGGGCGTCGTCGAGTACGCGAGGAAGACCATGAGCCCGACGATCGTCTGCAGCACGGCGCCGGCCACGCCGAGTCCCGCGAGCGGGGCCACTCCCAGGTGGCCGACCATAGCGGCATCCACGATCAGGAACAGGGGCTCGGCGATCAGCGCGCCCAGGGCCGGCACCGCGAGCCGCAGGATCGAGCGGTTCAGCGTCTCGGGCGGGCTGGTGGTCACGTCTGAGAGCCTAGAGCGGACCTCCGACACGGGCGGGAGCGGCGCCGTTCCGAGCCCGCATGGAGACGCGGCACTTATCCTGTGTGCATGACCGACACCCCCCGCTCCGGTCTCGCGCTCGACGAGCTCAGCGACGAGATCCGCCCGCAGGACGACCTGTTCCGCCACGTGAACGGACGCTGGCTGGAGCGCACCGAGATCCCCGAAGACAAGGCCCGCTGGGGCTCGTTCCACCTCATCGCCGAGCAGGCCGAGGCGGACGTGCGCACCATCGTCCAGGAGTCGCAGGATGCCGAGCCGGGCAGCGAAGCCCGCAAGATCGGCGACCTGTTCGCGAGCTTCATGGACACCGATCGCATCGAGGCGCAGGGCCACGCGCCCGTCGACCCCCAGCTCGAGCGCGTCGACGGCGTCTCCGACGTCCCCTCCCTGCTCCGGCTCATCGGCGAGCTCGAGCGCGACGGCATCAGCGGCCTGCTGACGCTCTTCGTCGAGCCCGACCCGGGCGACCCGACGCGCTACGTCCCCGTCGTCTACCAGGGCGGCATCTCGCTGCCCGACGAGAGCTACTACCGCCTCGACAACTTCGACGACACCCGGACCGCCTACCGCGGCCACATCGAGCGCATCCTCGATCTGGCCGGGGTCGCCGAGGCCGCGGCATCCGCCGATCGCGTCTTCGCCCTCGAGACCGACCTCGCCGCGCACCACTGGAGCCGCGAGGACAGCCGCGACTCCGTCAAGACGTACAACCTCAAGAGCTGGGACGACACCGTCGCCCTCGCCGGCGTCGACCTCGAGCCCTGGCGGGCGGGAGTGGCCCCCGGGCACGAGGACGCGCTCGCCGAGGTCATCGTCTACCAGCCGAGCTTCATCGAGTCGCTCGGTGCGCTGCTCGTCGAGGAGCGCCTCGACAACTGGAAGGCGTGGCTGCGCTTCAAGATCGTGCACGCGGCGGCGGCCTTCCTGACCGAGGCGTTCGTGTCCGAGAACTTCGCGTTCTACGGCACGCAGCTCACCGGCGTCCCCGTCAACCGCGAGCGCTGGAAGCGCGGCGTCAGCCTCGCCGAGGCGGCTCTGGGCGAAGCGATCGGCAAGGTCTACGTCGAGCGGCACTTCGACGCCGACGCCAAGGACGCCATGGACGGCCTGGTGGCCCACCTGATCGAGGCCTACCGTTCGTCGATCCGCGAGCTGACGTGGATGACCGACGAGACGCGCGAGCGCGCCCTGGCCAAGCTCGACACCTTCGTGCCGAAGATCGGCTACCCCGTCCGGTGGAAGGACTACTCCGACCTCGAGGTCCACGCCGACGACCTGGTCGGCAACGTCCGCCGCGCCCACGTCTGGGAGCACGATCGCCAGCTCGCCAAGGTCGGCCAGCCGATCGACCGCGACGAGTGGTACATGACCCCGCAGACGGTCAACGCGTACTACAACCCGCTCATGAACGAGATCGTGTTCCCCGCGGCGATCCTGCAGTACCCCTTCTTCGACGCCGGTCGCGACGCCGCCGCCAATTACGGGGGCATCGGCGCCGTGATCGGGCACGAGATCGGCCACGGCTTCGACGACCAGGGCAGCCGCTTCGACGCCGACGGCTCGCTGCGCGACTGGTGGACGGATGCCGACCGCGCGGCGTTCGAAGAGCGCACGAGCGCGCTCATCGCCCAGTACGAGGCTCTCGTGCCGCAGGGCCTGAGCGCAGAGCACCACGTCAACGGCAAGCTCACCATCGGCGAGAACATCGGCGACCTGGGCGGGCTGGGCATCGCGATCGCCGCGTACCGCCTGTACCTGGCGGAGCAGGGTGAAACCGAGGGTGACGGGCCCGTCGTCGACGGGTACACCGGGATCCAGCGTCTTCTGCTCAGCTGGGCCCAGATCTGGCAGCAGAAGGGCCGGGATGCCGAGACGATCCGCCTGCTGACCATCGACCCGCACTCGCCGAACGAGTTCCGCTGCAACCAGATCGTGCGTAACATCGACGCGTTCTACGCGGCGTTCGACGTGAACGAGGGCGACGCGCTGTGGCTCGACGCCGACCAGCGCGTCACCATCTGGTGAGGTCGCGTTTGTTGTCCTGCTGACACCGAAGGAGCCACGCTCGTGGGCATGCCCCCGGTTCCCGAGCCCGCGCCGTCCGATC
>NZ_QAJB01000052.1:0-4332 GCF_003061325.1 Microbacterium sp. HMWF026 | reverse complement strand
CCTCGCCGCGACTCCCCGGCCCTGCGCGGGGCCGGGCGCAAGGGACCGAGGCGGTTGCCCCGGCGGGCGGCCGCCGGGCGACGGTCCTTCACCGCGACGCTGCGGGCGCTCGACGAACTGGCGGCCTCGGGGGCGAAGGTGGCGGTGCGCATCGACGACCTCGACGGCGGGTCCGAGGTGCTGGCGGGCGACGACTTCCTGACGCTGCCCGTCGCGGGGCTGGGCATCGTCCCGCTGCTGATCGAGGTGGCGGCATCGTTCGAGTCGGGTCGGCTCGACCCGCTCGAGATCATCGACCGCGCCGCCGTCCCGGGCGCGGCCCACGGGGGCACCTGGCAGCACCTCAAGGCCCCGGCGCTGCCGCTGACCGATCTGGCGATGCTCGCCGCGTCGACGGGCGATGCCCTCGCGGCCAACGCGCTGCTGCACCGCGCCGGGCTGCAGTCCGTGCGCGCGCGCATCGAGCAGCTGGGACTGCGGCGGACGGCACTGCTGGACCGCTTCCGGGATGACCGCGGTCCCGACGACGCTCCGCACGTCGCCCTGTCGACCGCGCGCGAGATGGCCCAGGTGTTCGCGGGCCTGGTGAACTCGACCATCGTGTCGCCCGGCGTCAGCGCCCAGGTCGCCGAATGGCTGAGCCTGAACCACGACCTCTCGCTCGTGGCATCCGCCACCGGCCTGGATCCGTTCTCGCACGAGAACGACCAGCACGGGCTCCTGTTCGTCAACAAGACCGGTCGCGCGGCCGGGGTGCGCGCCGAGGCGGGCGTGCTGGGCGGGCCTCGCGCGGGGGTGGCCTACGCGCTGGTCGCCAACTTCGACGATCTGTCGATCGCGCACCGGCTGCGGGCGCACGACGCCTTCCGCGTGCTCGGGGTCGAGCTGATGGAGTACGTGTACTGAGCGGTGGGGCGCCGCGGTATCGGAATCGTGCCCCAACCGGGGCGCGAACGCAATCCCTCGTCTGCGGCGCAGCGCACTGGGACGCTGGTGGCCACGATACGAAAGGAAGGACCGAAGCCATGTCCGACTCTCCTGCCACCACAGACCCGTTCGCCAACAACAGCGGCCCCGAGGGCCACTCGATCACCGACTGGACCGACCTCGGCCGCGAGATGTGGTCGTACCTCACGGGCCGCGGTGCCGCCGTCAACTACTCCTTCGTCGACATGACGGTCGAGGTGCCCCGCGACATCGGTCCGGACGCCCCCCGCGCGACCTGGAAGCTCAACGGCACCCTGCGCGTCACCACCAGCGACGACACCGCGGCCGGGTCCGACCCGTACCGCGGCAACTGAGAGGCGGCGCCGTCATGGTGCGCCTCGACATCGACCTGGCCTTCTCCGAGCACGAAGAGGGGCGGGATGCCGACGTCCCGCCGTTCGAGGGGACGATCACGGCCGCGGGCACCGAGGTGCGCATCGTCGTGAGCGACCCGTCGCGACTGCCCGGCAACGGCCGCCGCACGCTCGCCGAGCTGTCCACGGTCGCCGAGGCCCTGGCATCCCGGGGCATCTCCGTGAAGCTCGAGGGGCCGGATGGGCCGATCCTGCAGCTCGGCGACGTCAAGAGCGGCGCTCTGCAGCGGGTCATCACCGGGTCGAAGCACATCCGACTCGGCTCGGTGGCGGCGGTCGCTCCGCTGCTCGTGCGGCGCAACGGCGACCGGACGCTGACGTTCCCCGTCCCGCCCGAGACGCCGCTGCCGCTCGTGCCCACGATCAACCGCACCGTGCGGCGTCGCATCACGACGACGCACTACACGCCCGGATCCGGCCGGCCGCGGCTGATCTTCGCCGTGGGCGACTCGTCGTGGGACGGGTCGCGTCCGCGCGAGTTCGACCTGCTGCCCACCAAGACGGTCATCGGGTCGGGCGAAGAGGCCGACCTGCGGCTGCCGGGGCTCGCTCCGGTCCATGCCGAGATCCGTCACGAGGGTGACGACGAGTACGTGCTGTACGGCTTCGACCAGATCGGCGGCGGCGGGGCACGCGAGCAGGGCCCCGGGCGCGACGGCGGGGGGCGCATCCTGCGCACCGGCGCGCGCATCGAGCTGGGGGACTGGCGGCTGGCGTACTTCCGCGCCGAGTTCGCCGACCACGGCCGCCCCTACGGCGGACGGCAGGGCGGCGAGTTCGCGCGTCAGCGCAAGCAACCGCCGCGCGGCGGCTCGGGTCCGCTCAGCCGGGCGACCGATCCGGAGTGACGTCCCCGCGGACCCCTCTGACGCCGAGACTGCAGCTGGCTGACGAAACCGTTGCAATCTGCAACCGACTCGTCAGCCAGCTGCAGTCTCGCGGTGTTCGGCGGCCTCGACGCCGTTGAGGCAGGGCCGGAGTCGAACGCGGATGCCGGGTCTCGGCATCCGGTGTCAGAAGACGATCGTGTGGTTGCCGTGGCGAATCACGCGGTCCTCGGCGTGCCAGAGCACCGCGCGCGAGAGCACCTGACGCTCGACGTCGGCGCCGCGGCGCGCGAGCTCTGCCGACGAGTCGGCGTGGGTGACGCGGACGGTGTCCTGCTCGATGATCGGGCCCTCGTCGAGGTCGCTGGTGACGTAGTGCGAGGTCGCCCCGATGAGCTTCACGCCGCGCTGCTTGGCCTTCTTGTACGGCTCGGCGCCGATGAAGGCGGGCAGGAACGAGTGGTGGATGTTGATCACCGGGACGCCGATCTTCTCGAGGAAGTCGGCCGAGAGGATCTGCATGTAGCGCGCGAGCACGACGAAGTCGACGTTGCCGACGAGCAGTTCGAGGATCCGCGCCTCGGACGCCGACTTGTCGGGACCCGGGGTCGACGGCACGTGGAAGAACGGCACGCCGAAGGAGCGGACGTCGTCCGCCGCGGTCGTGTGGTTCGACACCACCATGGGGATGGTGACGGGCAGGTCGCCGCGGCGGTGACGCCACAGCAGGTCGAGCAGGCAGTGGTCCTGCTTCGAGGCCAGGATCGCCATGCGCTTGGGGGTGGAGAGGTCGGTGAGCGTCCATTCGAGCTCGAACCCCTCGCCGAGGGTGGTGGCGATGTCGGCTCGGATCTCGGGCAGGGCCGCCGAGAGGTCGGGACGGTGGAACACCACGCGCTGGAAGTACGCGCCTCCGCGGGGGTCGTCGGAGTACTGGTCGAAGGCGACGATGTTGCCGCCCTGGCGGGCGATCAGCGCCGAGACCGCGGCGATGATGCCGGGGGTGTCGCTGCCGTGCACGATGAGGCACGCGTGATCGGGCTGCAGGTGGGGGCTCGCGGAGACCATGGGACCATTCTGCCGTGTGCGGGTGGCCTCGCCGACCAGGTGTCGCGTCAGAGGCGGACCACCACCTTCTGCGCCGAAACGCCCGCACGCTGGCGGTCGAGGGCGCCCTGCACGGCGCCGAGGCCCTCGCCGACCACGAGCGGGGCCGGCAGGGGGCGCAGCGACCCGTCGGCGAGCAGGCGCGGGACGACCTCGCGCCACAGTCGTGGGCCCATCTCGTCGTCGCGCAGGCTGCTGCCCCAGACGAATGCGGCACGGATGCCGAGGCGCCGGGCGCGCAGGGTGGAACGTAGCGTCGCGAGCCCGATACGGGTGAACACGGGCAGCATCGCCGGGAAGAGGCGGCGCCGCCCGGCCAGCGCGTCGAGCGAGAGGGGCGTGCTCGCCATGGCGAGGCGCGTCCCGCCGGTGCACGACAGCACGTCGAGGCAGGCGTCGGTCGAGCCGGCGCCGAGCGCGACGGCCCCGACGACGGCGCGCCCGTCGATGGCGGAGACGAGGTCCGCGACCGCGGTCGGAGACCGGTGATCGACGACCGTCTCGGCACCGAGGGTCCGGACGGTCTCGGCATTCTTCGCGGATGCCGTGCTCACCACGTCGTAGCCCGCGGCGCGCGCCAACTGGATGGCGTTCATCCCCACGCTGGTCGAGCCGCCCCAGACCACCACGACGCCGGGTGCGTTACCGGTCGACGGGGTGCCCGGCATCCGCAGTCCGAGGTGCTGCGGCTGGAAGAGCGCGCACGCGGCCGTCGAGAGCCCGAGGGGGAGGACGGCGGCCTGTTCGTCGGTGAGGTCATCGGGCGTGGGAGAGGCGAGGCGTTCGAGCAGGGTCGAGTACTGCTGGAACGCCCCCTCGCGCCGGGGATCGCGCCCGCGGTCCGTGCCGGTGGCGAGGCCGAAGACGCGCTCGCCGACGCGGAAGCGCGTCACGTCGGCGCCGACGGCGACGACCTCACCGGCGAGGTCGGACCCGAGCACGGCCGGGGTGCGCAACCAGCGGTACGTGACGGGTCCGGTGCCCTGGATCACCCAGTCGACGGGGTTGATCGCCACGGCGCGCACACGGACGAGCAC
>NZ_QAJB01000455.1:538-4042 GCF_003061325.1 Microbacterium sp. HMWF026 | reverse complement strand
CGCCCACACCCCGCGCCGACGGCGGCTGGCCGTGCGCTCGCGCCGCGGGGTGTGGGCGTGGGCGGTCTCGCTCGCCGTCGTGACGGCGTTGGCCAGCGCGGCGACGGCTTTGGGGGTGTCGTTCGTGCCGGTGGCCGGCGCCGCGGGCGCGCCGCAGGTCGGCACGCTCGCGCCGGATCCGGGGGCCGACATCCCCGCGGTGTTCGGTCAACGCACTGGTTCCGAACGGGCGTTCCAGGACTACTTCGGGGTCACCGCCTACGTGGCGCTCGCGCGCACCGACTCCACCGACACCCGCAATCCGTGCCTGTACCTGCTCGACTCGGACGAGGTGGGCCGCGACGACGGGCGGGCCCCGGGCGGCAACTTCGTGTACGGGGGCTGCGGGGCCGGGGTGTTCCCCGCGACGGTCGAGTTCGTCGTCGCCGAGGGGATGCCCCCGGCGTTCGTCGAGCGCTTTCCGATCGGTACGAGCGTGCAGTTCGTCTACGACGGTGAGAACGTGGGCGTGTTCAGCGACCGCGGCTGACGCTCCCTCGCGTCCAGCGGGGGCTCGCGCGCTCCGCGGATGAGAGGGTGGAGCAGTGACCTCCCTCCTCGACCACGTGCCCGCCGGCGCCGATCCGGATGCCGTCTACCTGGGCTTCGTCGAGTGGGCGGCCTCGCGCGGGCTCACCCTCTACCCCGCGCAGGACGAAGCCGTCATCGAGATCGTCTCGGGCGCGAACGTCATCCTCTCCACGCCCACCGGCACGGGCAAGTCGCTCGTCGCGGTGGCCGCGCACGCGGCATCCCTCTCCCGAGGCGGCCGCACCTATTACACGGCGCCGATCAAGGCACTCGTGAGCGAGAAGTTCTTCGCCCTCGTCGACATCTTCGGCGCCGAGAACGTCGGCATGGTCACCGGCGACTCGTCGGTCAACTCCGACGCGCCGATCGTGTGCTGCACCGCCGAGATCCTGGCGAACCTCGCCCTGCGTCAGGGGGCCGACGCGGACGTCGACCAGGTTGTGATGGACGAGTTCCACTACTACGGCGAGGCAGACCGGGGTTGGGCGTGGCAGGTGCCGCTGCTGCTGCTGAATCGGGCGCAGTTCATCCTCATGTCGGCCACCCTCGGCGACGTCGAGGACATCGCCGACGACCTGTCTCGGCGCACGGGGCGGCCCACGGCCCGCGTGACGGGCGTCGAGCGGCCCGTACCGCTGCACTTCGAGTACGCCCGCATACCCGTGCACGAGACGGTGCAGGAGCTGCTCGACACCCGGCAGGCCCCCATCTACGTCGTCCACTTCTCGCAGGCCGCCGCCATGGAGCGCGCCCAGGCGTTGTCGTCGATCCGGATCATCGGGCGCGAGCAGCGCGACGAGATCGCCGAGGCGATCGGCGGTTTCCGCTTCACCACCGGCTTCGGCAAGACGCTCTCGCGCTACGTCCGGGCGGGCATCGGCGTCCATCACGCGGGCATGCTGCCGCGCTATCGGCGACTGGTCGAGACGCTCGCCCAGCGGGGCCTGCTGCGCGTCATCTGCGGCACCGACACCCTCGGCGTGGGGATCAACGTGCCGATCCGCACCGTGCTCATGACGGCGCTCACCAAGTACGACGGCACGCGCATGCGGCAGCTCTCGGCGCGCGAGTTCCATCAGATCGCCGGACGCGCGGGCCGGGCCGGCTACGACACCGCCGGCACGGTGGTCGTCATGGCACCCGACCACGAGATCGAGAACGCCGCGCAGATCCTCAAGGCCGGCGACGACCTCAAGAAGCAGAAGAAGATTGTCCGCAAGAAGGCGCCGCAGGGCTTCGTCAACTGGACCGAGCAGAGCTACGACCGGCTCGTCGCCGCCGAGCCCGAACCCCTGCAGCCCCAGATGAAGTTGAGCGCCGCGATGCTCATCAACGTCATCGCGCGCGGCGGAAACGTGTTCGGCAACGTCCGCTCCCTCGTCTTCGACAACCACGAGCCACGCGCCCGGCAGTACGAGCTCGCTCGTCGCGCCATTGCGATCTTCCGCACCCTCGTGCAGGCCGGCGTGGTCGAGGCCGGGGCCGACGGCATCCGTCTCACCGTCGACCTGCAGCCCAACTTCGCGCTCAACCAGCCGCTGTCACCGTTCGCGCTCGCCGCGATCGAGATGCTCGACCCCGAGGTGGAGCTCGGAAGGGGACCGGATGCCGCGCCCCCCGCGTCGTCGGTCGGTACCGGGCATTACGCGCTCGACGTCGTCAGCGTCATCGAGGCGACCCTTGACGACCCGCGCCCGATCCTGTCGCAGCAGCAGTTCCGCGCGCGCGGCGAGGCGGTCGCGGCGATGAAGCGCGAGGGCATCGAGTACGACGAGCGCATGGAGCTGCTCGAGGAGATCACCTGGCCCAAGCCGCTGGACGAGCTGCTCGCCCAGGCGTACGAGGTGTTCGCGTCGAGCCAGCCGTGGATCCGCGACTTCGAGCTGTCGCCCAAGTCGGTCGTGCGCGACATGTTCGAGCGGGCGTGCTCGTTCGGCGAGTACGTCTCGCTGTACCAGCTGGCCAGGAGCGAGGGGCTCGTGCTGCGCTACCTCAGCGACGCTTACCGGGCGATCCGCCAGACGGTGCCGGTCGATGCGCAGACGCCCGACCTGCTCGACCTGATCGCGTGGCTCGGCGAGCTGGTGCGGCAGGTCGACTCGAGCCTGGTCGACGAGTGGGAGCAGCTCATCAACCCGGCAGACGACCCGGACGCCCCCGTCGTCCCGCCGGCGCCGCCGTCGATCCTCACCAACCGACGCGCGTTCGTCGTGCTCGTGCGCAACGAGATGTTCCGCCGCGTGCAGCTCGCGGCGTTGCAGCGCGACGACGAGCTGGTCGAACTCGATGCGGACGTCGATTGGCCCGGGATTCTCGACCGCTACTTCGACGAGCACGACTCCATCGGGACAGGGGGAGCGGCACGCTCCTCCGCCCTCGTAGAGATCGACGAGTCCCCGGCGTCGGACGGCGTCTGGCGCGTCGAGCAGACCATCGACGACCCCGCCGGCGACCACGACTGGCGCATCCGCGCCGAGGTCGACCTCGCCGCCTCGGAAGAAGAGGGCACCGCGATCGTGCGGGTCACCGAGGTGCTGCGGCTTTGACGGGTTCCCCCATGGATGGGGTGAACTCCGGCGGATTCCCCTGTTCACATGCGGCTGTTCCGGTTACGGTGCACCCATGACTGCGACGCACGGCGCCTCCTCGTGAACCTCGACACCGATCAGGTGTTGATTGGCCTCGGAGCGGTGCTCTCGACGTCTACCGTGGTGGTTCTCTGCGGGTTGCGCATCATCTTTCTCGGGGTGGAACGGCGGATGGACCGCCGACTGGCCGAATCAAACCACGCGTTTCATGAGGCCGGGAAGGTCGCCATCGTCCTCGGGGAACGACGGATGCCGAGGCCCTGAGGCCCCGGCATCCGGTGTGTTCGATCGCGCTCAGGACTTGCGGGCGACGCGGTTCTCGGCGCTGACCATCCACGACAGCTGC
>NZ_QAJB01000455.1:0-528 GCF_003061325.1 Microbacterium sp. HMWF026 | reverse complement strand
CGAGAACACCGTGCAGGATGTCGGCGCTCGTGGGGTCCTCGTCGTCGACGTCGTCGTGCACGTCGCGGACGGTGCCGACGACGGCATCCAGACGCTCGGTGATGAGGTCGATGACCTCGGCGGTGTCGACCTCGCCCTGCGGGAACTCCGGCAGGGTGGTGGTCTCGGCGACGGTGTCGCTGCGGCCGTCGGGCAGGGCGTGCAGCGAACGCATGCGCTCGGCGATCTCATCGCCGAACTCGCGAGCGGCGTCGATGATCTCATCGAGCTGCAGGTGCGTGTCGCGGAAGTTCTTGCCGACGACGTTCCAGTGCGCCTGCTTGCCCTGGATCGACAGTTCGATCAGGTCGACCAGTACGGCCTGCAGCGCGTCGGTCAGCTGCTCGGACGCCTGGAAGCCCTTCTCGGCGTTCTGCTCGTCGGTGGTCTCGGGACCGCTGCCTCCGCGCGCGGGGCGACGACGGTTCTTGGTGGGGGCGTCCTTGGTGGTGGTGGACATGCGCGTTCCTTTCGCTCACGGTCACCAGC
>NZ_QAJB01000454.1:357-5074 GCF_003061325.1 Microbacterium sp. HMWF026 | reverse complement strand
CCCTGCACCGACCCGGGCGCCGGGCGTGCGGGGGCGGGTGCCGAGCGGAAGAGCCCCAGCAGCGCGGACACGAGACGAGACGTGGTTCCCATACCGACACCCTAGGCAGACGCGCGCGTGGCGGATGCCGGCTCGCGCAACCGACGGTGGATGCCGTTCGCACGGGCATCGCAAGACCGCCGGCGCACGGCGAAGGGGGCGCCGCCGACGGATCGGCGACGCCCCCTCGAGGGGTGGAGACTCAGCCCCGGGTGTCCGAGAGGACGTAGCCCTCTTCACCGTGCACCACGGTGTCGATACCGGCGATCTCGTCCTCGTTCTTGACGCGGAAGCCGATCGTCTTCTCGACCGCGAAGCCGATGATGAAGGCGAGCACGAAGGAGTAGACCAGCACCGCGAGGGCCGCGATCGCCTGAACAATCAACTGGTTGGCCGAACCGCTGAAGACGAGGCCCGTGTCTTTGGCGAAGAAGCCCAGGTAGAGCGTGCCGAGCAGACCGCCCACGAGGTGGATGCCGACGACATCGAGCGAGTCGTCGAAGCCGAGCTTGAACTTCAGCTCGATCGCCAGGGCGCAGACCGCGCCGGCGAGGAGGCCGAGCACGATGGCCCAGAACGGCGTCAGTGCGGCACACGCGGGCGTGATGGCGACCAGGCCGGCGACCGCGCCCGAGGCCGCGCCGACCGAGGTGGGCTTTCCGTCCTTGATCTTCTCGACGATCAGCCACGACAGCAGGGCGGCGGCGGGAGCCGCGATGGTGTTGACGAAAGCGAGGGCGGCGGTGTTGTCGGCGGCGAGCTCCGAGCCCGCGTTGAAACCGAACCAGCCGAACCACAGCAGACCGGCGCCGAGCAGGACGAACGGCGGGTTGTGGGGGACGTGGGCGCCCTTCTGGAAGCCGACGCGCTTGCCGAGCACCAGGGCCAGGGCGAGGGCGGCGGCACCGGCGTTGATGTGAACCGCGGTTCCACCGGCGAAGTCGATCGCTCCGACGCCGAAGACGTCCTGCAGGCCGTGCGTGATCCAGCCGCCGTACGAGAAGGTGCCGTCGTCGGCGAGGCCGAAGTTGAAGACCCAGCTCGCGACCGGGAAGTACACGACCGTCGCCCAGATGGCGGCGAAGATCATCCACGCACCGAACTTGGCGCGGTCGGCGATGGCACCCGAGACCAGGGCGACGGTGATGATCGCGAAGGTGGCCTGGAAGGCGACGAAGGCGAGCGGCGGGTACGCGGCTCCCTCGGGAGCCTCGAGGACGTTGCTGAGGCTGAGGTTGGCGAAGTCGATGTGCCACGGGGCCTGCGTCGTGCCCTCATCGGTGGCGGGGAACGCGATCGCGTACCCGTAGAGCACCCACAGGACGCCCATGAGGCCCATCGCGCCGAAGCTCATCATCATCATGCTGATGACGCTCTTGGCCTTGACGAGACCGCCGTAGAAGAATGCGAGTCCTGGCGTCATGAGCAGCACGAGTGCCGCTGCTATCAGGATGAATGCGGTGTTGCCTTGATCCATCTCGGAGGGAACCTCTCTGCAGGGACGCAGGTAAAGCGTCGGGTCCCCCCAGTGTTCACAGCCCCGGTTTCCATCGGCGTTCGACTCGTGTTTCAGGGTCGTTACAGGGATGCCGCCGAAGTAAACATCGCGTTTCGCGCACCCGAGAGCGGGTGATGAGAGCGGGTCAGGAGTGAGTGAGGGCCACGAGGCGCGACACCGCGCGCAGGTACTTCTTGCGGTACCCGCCGGCGAGCATCTCGTCGCTGAACACGGTGTTCAGTGGAGCTCCGGTCGCGCGGATCGGGATCTGCGCGTCGTAGGCGCGGTCGATGAAGGCGACCAGGCGCAGCGCGGCCGACTGGTCGTGCAGCACCTGCACGTCGCGCAGTCCGATCGTGTTCACACCGTCGATGAGTCGGATGAAGCGCGAGGGGTGCACCCGCGCGAGGTGGCCCACGAGGCCCGCGAACGGATCATCGGATGCCACTCCCCCGGCCGCGGCGGCATCCATCGCCGTCTGGTAGTCGTCGTCCGACAGCACCTTCGCCTCGCCGTCGATGGCGCGCTGGCGGAAGTCGGTGCCGTCGATGCGGATCGTGCGGAAGCTGTCGGCCATCGACTGGATCTCGCGCAGGAAGTCCTGCGCGGCGAACCGTCCTTCGCCCAAAGCGTTCGGTGGGGTGTTCGAGGTCGCGGCGAGTCGGGTTCCGGATGCCACGAGCTCCCCCAGTAGGCGGGTCATGACCATCGTGTCGCCCGGGTCGTCGAGCTCGAACTCGTCGATGCAGAGCAGGTCCGATCCGCGGAACAGCTCCACGGCCTTGGCGTAGCCCAGGACGCCGACGAGGGCGGTGTACTCGATGAACGAGCCGAAGTACTTCCGTCGCGCGGGCATGGCGTGGTAGATCGCGGCCAGCAGGTGGGTCTTCCCGACGCCGAAGCCGCCGTCGAGGTACACGCCGGGCTTGACCGGCGGGGTCTTCTCGGCGCGTCGGAAAAAGCCGCCCTTCTTCGCGGGGGCGGACTGCTTTCCGGCGAAGGCCTGCAGCAGCTCTTTCGCTTCCTGCTGCGAGGGGTAGGCGTCATCCGCCCGGTACGACTCGAAGGTCGCGCCGTCGAACTGCGGCGGCGGCACCAGGGCGCTGACCATCTCGGCGCCCGTGACCGCGGGGACGCGGTCGGTGAGGTGGATGAGGCCGGTCGTCGCGGGCGTAGAGGTCATGGCCGTCCTGTGTCGCAGTCTTACGGGGAGGGTGCGTGCCCCTTGCCGCGGATCTAGGGTCGAAGGTGCGGTGTCCACCCTATGCCGCCGCATCCGCCGTCCCGACCGAGGAGACACCGTGACCGTCGAGTTCGACACCACCTCGCCCAAGTTCGCCGACTACTCCGAGCCGGGTCGGCTCGTCACCGGCGAGTGGCTCCAGCAGCGTCTGGGGCAACCGGGTCTGGTCGTAGTCGAATCCGACGAGGACGTCCTGCTGTACGAGACCGGGCACATCCCCGGTGCGGTCAAGGTGGACTGGCACACCGAGCTGAACGATCCCGTCGTGCGCGACTACGTCGACGGCGAGGGTTTCGCGGCCCTGCTCAGCCGCAAGGGCATCTCGCGCGACGACACCGTGGTCATCTACGGCGACAAGAACAACTGGTGGGCCGCGTACGCGCTGTGGGTCTTCTCGCTGTTCGGTCACGAGGACGTGCGCCTGCTCGACGGAGGCCGTGACAAGTGGATCGCCGAGGGGCGCCCGCTGACGACCGACAAGGCCGAGGTCGCCGCCACCGACTACCCCGTCGTCGAGCGCGACGACTCGCTGCTGCGCGCGTACAAGGACGACGTGCTCGCCCACCTCGGCAACCCCCTGATCGACGTCCGCTCCCCCGAGGAGTACTCGGGCGAGCGCACCACCGCGCCGGCCTATCCCGAAGAGGGGGCGCTGCGGGCCGGCCACATCCCGAGCGCCCAGAGCGTGCCGTGGGGCAAGGCCGTGGCCGAGGACGGCGGTTTCAAGTCGCGCGCCGAGCTGGATGCCATCTACCGCGACGGCGCGGGGCTGAACGACGGCGACAAGATCGTCGCCTACTGCCGCATCGGCGAGCGGTCCAGCCACACCTGGTTCGTGCTCAAGCACTTGCTCGGCTTCGACGACGTGCGCAACTACGACGGCTCGTGGACCGAGTGGGGCAGCGCGGTGCGTGTGCCGATCGTCTCGGGCTCCGAGCCGGGCGAGGTCCCGGGGCGCTGACCCCGCCGACCCGGTCGGGCGCGGGCGTGGGAGGATGACGGAGATGTCCGACACCGCCCTCCCCGCCCGCCTCGCCGAGATCCGCGACGAGTTCCTCGAGCTCGACGAACCCGACCGGCTGCAGCTGCTGCTGGAGTTCTCTCAGGAGCTCCCCGACGTTCCGGCCGAGTACGCCGACCACCCCGAGCTCGCCGAGCGCGTCGCCGAGTGCCAGTCGCCGGTGTTCATCATCGTCACGGTCGACGACGACGACCGCGTCGCGATGCACGCGACGGCGCCCGCCGAGGCGCCCACCACGCGCGGTTTCGCCAGCATCCTGTCGCAAGGACTCACGGGGCTGACGGCCGACGAGATGCTGGCCGTCCCCGACGACTTCCCCCAGAGCATCGGTCTGACCCGCGCGGTCAGCCCCCTGCGCATCGCGGGCATGACCGGCATGCTCATGCGCGCCAAGCGTCAGGTACGCGCCAAGCGCTCCTCCTGAGGTCGGCCTCATCGGATTAGCCGTCGGTGCGCGGCATCCGTCGTCAAGACCGCGCGAGCCCCTGGGCCTCGACCCAGTCGCGGATCGCCTCGGACCACCGAGTCTCGTCGTAGTTCCACAGCTTGGTGTGGCGCGCGACCGTGAAGGTCTGCATCGTCACGAGGTCGGGGCGCGCCGCCGCCAACGCGTGCGAGGCCTCGGAGGGGACGAAACCGTCGTCGTCGCTGTGCAGGATGAGGATCGGATGCCGCAGCTCCCCCGCGCGGGCAACGCCGTCGAGGCGGTCGAGCGGGATCGGCTCGCCGCTGCCGAGCACCGCAGCCCCCCAGTTCGACACGATCGTGCTCTGGGCCAGCGCCACGACGGGAGCGGGCAGGCGCATCAGGCGACCCTGGAACGACAGGACCGTGCGCCAGTCCACCACCGGGGATTCCAGCACCAGGCCGGCGATCACGTCGCCGTGCGGCGACTCCAGCGCGGCCTGCAGAGCGA
>NZ_QAJB01000454.1:0-289 GCF_003061325.1 Microbacterium sp. HMWF026 | reverse complement strand
ATCCAGGTCCCGCCACTCGGTGGCGCCGAGCGCGTACGTGCCCGACGGGCTGCGCGGGGCTTCGCCGTCGTTGCGGTACGACACCACGAGGCTCGAGATGCCGAGGGCGTGGAAGACGGGGACGGCGCGCAGGGTCTCGGCGCGCGTGGTCCCGCGGCCGTGCACCTGCACCACCCATACGTCGGTGTCGTTCGGCGCCGGGAACTCCCAGGCCGGGCAGGCGCCCACGCCGGTGTCGATGTCGACGTCGCGGAACGGCAGGTGCAGCTGCTCGGGGGCGTCGTAGTAC
>NZ_QAJB01000453.1:3614-5989 GCF_003061325.1 Microbacterium sp. HMWF026 | reverse complement strand
CGCCGAGACGGCCTCGGCGACCTCTCCGCTGCCGTGGATCCTGCTCGCCGTCGCGCTAGTCGTCGTGGCCGGCGTCCTGGTGTACGTCTTCGCCGCTCGCGGGCGGGGGAACACCGCCGACCGCGGGACCTCCGGGCGATAGGCTGGAGCCATGCCTCATTACGATCTGGTCATTCTTGGTGCGGGTCCCGGCGGGTACGTCGCCGCCGTCCGCGGCGCACAGCTCGGACTGTCGGTCGCGATCGTCGAAGAGAAGTACTGGGGCGGTGTGTGCCTGAACGTGGGCTGCATCCCCTCCAAGGCCCTCCTGCGCAACGCCGACCTCGCGCACACGTTCCACGCCAAGGCCGACCTGTTCGGCATCTCCGGCGACGTCACCTTCGACTTCGGCAAGGCGTTCGACCGCTCCCGCACGGTCGCCGCCGGCCACGTCAAGGGCATCCACTACCTGATGAAGAAGAACAAGGTCACCGAGTACGAAGGTCGCGGTCACTTCACCGACGACCACACGCTGGACGTGACCTTGACCGACGGCTCGAAGGAGCAGGTCACCTTCGACAACGTCATCATCGCCACCGGTTCCACCGTGCGTCTGCTGCCGGGGGTCACCCTCAGCGAGAACGTCGTCACCTACGAAGAGCAGATCCTCACCCGCGAGCTTCCGAAGTCGATCGTCATCGTCGGCGCCGGCGCCATCGGCATGGAATTCGCCTATGTGATGACCAACTACGGCGTGAAGGTCACCATCATCGAGTTCCTCGACCGGGCCCTGCCCAACGAGGACGCCGAGGTGTCCAAAGAGATCCAGAAGCAGTACAAGGGCTACGGCGTCGACATCCTCACCTCCACCAAGGTCGACTCCGTCACCGACCACGGCGACAAGGTCACCGTCGCCTACACCGCCAAAGACGGCTCGACCGGCTCTATCGACGCCGACCGCGTGCTCATGTCCATCGGCTTCGCCCCCAAGGTCGACGGTTTCGGTCTCGACAACACCGGCGTGAAGCTCACCGAGCGCGGCGCGATCGACATCGACGACCACATGCGCACCAACGTGCCGCACATCTACGCCATCGGCGACGTCACCGCCAAGCTGCAGCTCGCCCACGTCGCCGAAGCGCAGGGCGTCGTCGCCGCCGAGACCATCGCAAACGCCGAGACCCAGACCCTCGGCGACTACCGCAACATGCCCCGCGCCACCTTCTGCAACCCGCAGGTCGCCTCGTTCGGCCTCACCGAGCAGCAGGCCCGCGACGCCGGACACGACATCAAGGTCGCCAAATTCCCCTTCTCCGCCAACGGCAAGGCGAACGGCCTGGGCGAGCCCGTCGGCTTCGTCAAGCTCGTCGCCGACGCCGACACCCTCGAACTCATCGGCGGCCACCTCATCGGCCCCGACGTGTCCGAACTGCTGCCCGAACTCACCCTCGCGCAGAAGTGGGACCTCACGGCCCTCGAGGCGGCTCGCAATGTCCACACCCACCCGACGCTGTCGGAGGGTCTGCAAGAGGCGTTCCACGGCCTGACGGGTCACATGATCAACCTCTGATCGCACCGACCATCACGAAGGCCCGCCCGGCTCCCCGGGCGGGCCTTCGTGCGTCTCGGGCGCGGCGTGCGCGGACGCGGGCCCGGCGCGGGCGCGGCGCGGGCTCGGCGCGGGCGCGGACTCGGGCTCGACCCCGGGCCCGGGCCCGGGGTCGCGAAACAGCATCCTGCTGACAACTCGGCGACATCCTGCAACCGACTCGTCAGCGGAACGCAGTCTCGCGCACAGCCACGCCGAGCCGGACCGCGCGGGTTCGCCGGGCGCGGTCCGGTACGCGAGCAACCCGCGAGCGGCCCACGACGGCCCGCGACGAGCCCGCAAATCGCGCGCGGCGTCGCGAAACAGCATCCTGCTGACAACTCGGCGACGTCCTGCAACCGACTCGTCAGCACGACGCAGTCTCACGCGCAGCCACGCCGAGCCGGCCCGCGCGCGGGATCGCCGGGCGCGGTCCGGTACCCGAGCAGCCCGCGAGCGGCCCACGGCCGGCCCGCGAATCGCTCACGGCGTCGCGAAACAGCATCCCGCTGACAACTCGGCGACATTCTGCAACCGATTCGTCAGCGGAACGCAGTCTCGCGCGCAGCCACGCCGAGCCGGACCGCGCGCGGGTTCGCCGGGCGCGGTCCGGTACGCGAGCAGCCCACGACGGGCCCACAAATCGCTCACGGCGTCGCGAAACTGCATGCCGCTGACAACTCGGCGACATCCTGCAACCGACTCGTCAGCGCAATGCAGTCTCGCGCGCCGCCGCGCAGCCACGCCGAGCGAACGGAGCGCGGGCGCGGGCGCGGCGGACGCGGCGCGGCGGGCGCGCGGCTGGCCG
>NZ_QAJB01000453.1:0-3604 GCF_003061325.1 Microbacterium sp. HMWF026 | reverse complement strand
GGTCAGTGACCGAGGGCGCGCGCCAGTTTCGAGCCGGATGCCGCAGGCCGGCCGCCGGCGGCGAAGACGGCCTCATCGACGGCGGCGAAGAACGCGGCGCGCTCGGCGTCGTCGGCGGGGGCGGCGGGACCGAGCTCGACCTCCCACTCGCGCCAGGCCGATTCGGCGTCGCGGCGTTCGTCGCGGGCACGGACCCGGTCGTCGACGAACTCGGCGACCTCACGGCCCTCGGCATCGAGCAGGGCGTATGCCGTGCGGGCGTTGCGCACCCGCGCGAGGGGCAGGAAGGGCGGCTGCGCGAGGGAGGACACGGCATCCTGGATTGCCTTGGGAACCACCGGGTCGGCGTCGTCGTCGGTCACGTCACCCAGCGGCCACTGCGTCTCGCGGCGACCGCCTCGCTCGAGGGGGCCTTTGACATGCCAGCCCTCGTCGGGACCGCCGCGGCGGCGTCGCACCGCCACGCCCGCCCGCGCCAGTGCGGTGTCGGGGGTGTCGACGTACCGGGCGTCGAGATCGCGCGGCTCAGCGTCGCCGACGCGCACCACGCCGGGCAGCGTCGACCAGTCCGGAAGGGGCGTGTCGGCGTCGACGTCGTACTTCTTCTCGACCTCGACGCTCGACCCGCCCGCGGGGGCTGCGCTCAATCGTCGCGCCCGTAGCCGTCGGGGTTGATGTCCTCGGTCTCTTCGGCGTACACGAAGACGCTCTGGGTGGGGCCGTCGGCATCCCCGGTGTTCGTCGCCTCGCCCTGGCGGCGGTAGACCAGCTGGCCCTCGCTGTAGGGCATGATCAGCGTGTCGTCGGAGTCGTTCTCGAGGGGGATGACCTGCCCGTCGAGCGGGCCTCCGGTCAGTCGTGCGATAGCCATGTCGCCAGCGTAGACCGCGGGCGCCGCAGCGCCCGGCGCCTTGACACCGCTGACCTAAAATCGCTCGGGTGACTGCGACGGACCTCCCCGGCGACCGCCCCTTCGTCCTGCTGGCCACGCGGGCCGAGGACCTGCCGGCCGATGAGGAGTACGCGCTCTTCCTCCGGTACACCGGGCTCTCCCCCGAGCGGCTCCTGCGCGTGCGCCTCGAACGCGACCCGATGCCGCCGCTCGACCTCGACGAGGTGTCGGGCATCCTCGTCGGCGGGAGCCCCTTCAACGCCTCCGACCCCCTCGAGAAGAAGTCGGCGGTGCAGCGACGGGTCGAGGCCGAGATGGCCGAGCTCGTCGCCGAGGTCGTCGCCCGCGACACGCCGTTCCTGGGCGCCTGCTACGGCGTCGGCACCCTCGGCACGCACCTCGGCGCCCCGATCGACGCAACCTTCGCCGAGCCCATCAGCGTCGTCGACATCCGCCTGACGGCGGCGGGCCGCGCGGATGCGCTGACGACCGGCCTGCCCGAGGGCTTCACCGCCTTCGTCGGCCACAAAGAGGCGATCAGCGCTCTTCCTCCCCAGGCGGAGCTGCTGGCATCCTCTCCCACCTGCCCCGTGCAGATGTTCCGGCTCGGACGGAACGTGTACGCCACCCAGTTCCACCCCGAGCTCGACCTCGACGGCATCGTCACGCGCATCCACGCCTACGCGTCGTACGGGTACTTCGGTCCCGACGAGCTCGACCTCACCCTCGCGGCGGTACGGCGCGCGCCGGTGACGGCTCCGTCGCGACTGCTGCGAACGTTCGTCGAGCGCTACGCGCGCTGAGCCACCGCGTCCGAGGATCCCGGCGTCGACACGCGCACGAGATCGAGCGGCGCGGTCAGGGCGGGCCGCGCGAGGCGGAGCGCGGCGTCCAGACCCAGGTCGACAAGGTGCACGCGACCGGCCAGGCCGGGCCCGCGACCGCGCACGAGACCGGCCTTGAGGGCGCCGAAGGTGACGGTGACGTCGGCGGGGAGGACGGCGGCATCCGCGGATCCGTCGTCGGGGTCCAGGCCGCTCGGCAGATCGACCGCCACGACACGCGGCCGCGTCGGTAGCGACAGCACGCGCTCGACCAGCGCCCGCGCGCTGCCGCTCAGTCGCCGGTCGGCGAGGCGACCGATGCCCAGGATGCCGTCGATCACGACCGTGTAGTCGGCGAGATCGGCGCACGCCTCGGACGTCGACCGCACGCGGGCTCCCGCGGCGGTGGCCGCCTCGAGGGCGGCGCGGTGCACCCGGTCGCGGACGAGGACCACGTCGACCCGGTCGGCGACGCCGCATAGTTCGGCCGCCGCGTACAGGGCGTCGCCGCCGTTGTCCCCCGCGCCGGCGATGACGAGAATCGCCCCCGGGCGGGCTCGCAGCTCGGCGCCGACGACGTCGGCGAGAGCCGAGGCGGCCCACCGCATCAGCGGGAGTCCGGCGGCGAGCGCGGGCTTCTCGGCGGCGCGGACCGCGTCGGCCTCGTACGCGGGGACGCGAGGCGCGCTCTCGCGGGCTTCAGACGCGGACTCAGGCATCGGCGGCGGCCTTCTGCGCCGCGGCCGCGAGGGTCTCGCGTTCCTTCTTCTCGGCCGCGCGGGCGGCATCCAATTCTCCGGTCGCCGCCCGTACCGCCTTCTCGGCGCGGGCGACGCGGAACTGGATCAGGGTGGAGGCGCCGTATTTCGCCTTGACGCGGTCGTGGTCCTCTTCGGTGGCGACCGTGATCCACGCGCCGGAGAGCAGGATGACCTGGCTCGACAGGTTGAGCCACAGCAGCAGCGCGATGAGCGAGGCGAAGGTCGTCAGCAGCGGATTGTTGCCCGCACCGCCCACGAAGAGGCCCGACAGCTGCTGCAGCACGACCAGACCGACGCCACCGAGAAGGGCACCGCGGATGAGCGTGCTCCGGCGGGCCTTCACCCCCGACAGGGAAGCGAAGGCGACGGCGACGGCTGCCGTGTCGAGCAACAGGACGACGGCCGTCGAGATCAGCCAGGTGAGAACGGCGCTGACCCAGGAGTCGGCCGGGATCCCGAGCAGTTCGCGGACGAAGGTCAGTCCCGCCGTGGCGAGGAAGGTCACGACCGCGGCGCCGACGAGGGCGACGCCGATGCCGACGGCGACAGCGAGATTGCGCAGGATCACCAGGACCGGGAGGGTGTCGTCGGTGGTGACCCCGGCGATCTGACGCAGAGCCGTGCGCAGGGTGCCGATCGCGCCGATGGCCGCACCGACAAGACCGAGGGCACCGATGACGCCCGCAACGGTGAACTCGCGGGGGGCGTCGAGCCTGCTGACGTCGAGCAGGCCGTCGGGACCGACCAGCCCGGGCACGACGTTGTTGACCGACCGCTCGAGCGCGGCGAGGGCGTCGGGGTTGCCCGAGAGCCAGATCGCCGCGAACGAGAAACCGATGAGGACGGCGGCGAAGAGGCTGAACAGCGTGCGGTAGGTGACGCTGTCGGCCAACGCGGGACCGCGGGCGCCCGAGTAGACCAGGAAGGCGCGCACGATGCGGAGCGACAGGGCCCACGCGGTGACGCGACGGATGAGGTCGGCCATTGGCTCAGGCTATCCGCCGGGTGACCCGGTGCCGTGCGGGCTTGACCGGCGCGTCGGCGCACGGCACCGGGCGCCCGTCGCACCGCCGCGCGCGCTCACCCGTGCAGGATCCGCCACCACGCCCCGCCGAGCAGATACGGCC
>NZ_QAJB01000452.1:5121-6703 GCF_003061325.1 Microbacterium sp. HMWF026 | reverse complement strand
GTGCTGGTCAGCGAGCGCAACATCACCACGCGCGAGGCCGAGCCGCAATCCCGCGCCGATCTGGTCAAGCGCGAGATCGCGCGCCGGGTGTACCGGCACGCCGACACGGTGGTCGCGATCTCGCACCCCGTGGCGGGGGAGCTCGTCGGCGCGTACGGCGTGCGGCCCGACCAGGTCGTGGTCGTGCCGAACCCGGCCGGGCGGCGCGCCGAGGTGCGGACGGCGGCGTCGCACCGCTCCGACACCATCTCGCTCGATCGCACTCTGCACCTGCTGCTGCCGATGCGCCTCGTCCCGCAGAAGCGGGCGACGCGCGCGGTCGAGGCGGCGGCGCTCCTGCGCGCAGAAGGACTCGACGTGCGGGTGGTGTGCTTCGGCAAGGGGCCCCTCGTCGACGAGCTGACGACCTTCGCGGCCGACCGCGACGTGCCGCTGGATCTGCCGGGATGGACGGCCGACTGGGTGGCATCCGCTCCCGAGAACGCCATCACGGTGCTGCCCTCGTACCGCGAGGGGTTCGGCAACGTGCTGGTGGAGTCGGCCATGGGCGGCATCCCGAGCGTGGCGGTGTCGAACTCCTACGGCGCGGCGGACGCGATGGTGCCGACCGTCACGGGCGAGCTGGCGTTCTCGGGCGACCCGGTCGACATCGCCGACGCGATCCGTCGGGTGCGCGGTCTCGACGCCGAACGCACGAGCGCCTGGGCCCGGCGGTTCTCGAGCGCGCACAGCGGAGGAGTGCTGCTCGCCGCGATCGAGCGCGCACGGGGCGGCGGATCGTCCACCGCGGTTCCGGTGCTCGCGTCCGCGGTCGGGCAGTTCGACAACGTCGGCGACACCGTGTTGCGCCGCGGCTACCTCGACCACCTGCGCACGCTCGGACCCCTCACGGTGTGGGTGGGCGACAAGAGCGACGACTACCTGAGCGGCCTCGGGCTGCAACCGGGCGACACCGTCGTGCGAGAGGCGGGGCAGTGGCGCCGCACCGTCTCGCGCCGGCTGCTGTCCGGCCGCGGGGTCTACGCCTTCGACACCGGCGAGACCGAGGTGCGCCGCGGTTTCGCCCTGCGCTACCTGCGGCTCGCGCCCCTGCTGCTCGTGCACCGTCTGCGCGGGGGCACTGCCGTCCTGACCGGTGTGGGCGTGCGCGAACCGCACCCCTGGCGCCACGTGATCGCCGCGGTCCTGCGGCTGTGCCGAGCGGTGACCTGGAGGGATGCCGCGAGCCGGCGCATGATGGGGCTCGGCGAGGTCACCCCCGACTGGGCCTTCGCCCTGGGGGCGGATGCCGCGACCCTGCGCGACACGGAGTCCCCCCGCCCGTTGCTGGCGATCTCGGTGCGTCAGGGCCTCTCGCACGCCGCGCGCGAGCGGCCCGACGACCGCTGGGTCGAGGCCGTGCGCACCCTGGCCGACGACCTCGGACTGCAGCCCGTCGTGGTCGCGCAGATCGAACGCGACGGCGACCTCGCCCGCGACCTCGCCGCGCGACTCTACTGCGAGGCCGTCACCTGGCTCGACGCGTCGCACGCGCGCCAGGAGCAGCGCCTGCGCGAGACCTACCGCCGCAGCGCCGCGGTGC
>NZ_QAJB01000452.1:3829-5056 GCF_003061325.1 Microbacterium sp. HMWF026 | reverse complement strand
CGCTCTCACCGCCGTGATCGCGGACCGGGTGCGCCGATGATCGCCGCGCCGCCGGTCTCGATCGTCCTGCCCGTCCACCGGGCCGCGGCGTTCCTGCCGCGGGCTGTCGAGCAGGTGGTCGCCCTGGACTATCCGGCCCTCGAGGTCGTGATCGTGGATGACGGCTCCGGTGACGACACCGTGGAGGTGGCGCGCGCTCTCACCGCCGACGACGACCGGTTCCGCCTCGTCGAGCTGCCCGTCAACGGCGGCGTGGCCCGCGCGCGCCGCGCCGGGGTCGAGGCCGCGACGGGGGAGTACGTGTGGTTCGTCGATGCGGACGACGCGTGGAGCCCCGACGCCCTGCGCACGCTCGTGGGCATGGCGACCGCGCGCGAGGCGGACGTCGTGGTGGCCGCCGCGACCCTCGTCACGCGCGGGGGCGAGCGACGGCCCCTCGTCCCCCCGGTCTCACCTCCGGTGAACGGTCGGGCGGCGTTCCGCATGCTGCTGCGCGGAGAGCTCACCGGCCACCTGTGGAACAAACTGTTCCGCCGCGAGACGCTGCTGCGCGCGGCCTTCACGCCCGCGCGGGTGCAATCCGATCTCGCCCTGGTCGCGGACGCCCTGGGGCACGCGACGGCGGTGGCGTTCACCGGCATCCCGATCTACGACTACCTGCTGCGCGACGGGTCGATCATCACGTCCGTGCGGCAGCGGGCGGACTCCCTCGCCCTCATCGACGAGACGGTCACCTCGACCGCCCGCCGCCTCGGGCTGCACGATGCGGACGACCTCGTCTACTTCCGCGCGCGGTACATCGCCCTGTCGGGGATCAAGGACGCTTTGAGGGCGGAATACCTGTTATCTGAGCGGAAAGTACTGGTATCGCGCAACCGTCGGATGTTGGGCCTCGCCGAGATGGCAGTCTTCCTGAGACGCCGTGATGTTCGCCGGGCCCTTCTCACCCTGACCGCGAAAAGCTCCACTCGCGCACACCGGGCTCTCCTGACCATCGCGGACGGTTAGTACCCCCGATGTCCCCCCAGCCAGATCAGGAGCCTCTCGTGTCACTGTCCCCCCGTCGCGTCCTCGCGCCACTGCTGCTCGTCTTCGCCCTCGTCGCCGCCCTGCTGACCGCCGTCCCCTCCGCCGCGGTCGCCGCGCCGTCCCCGGTCGGTCCCGGGACCTACGAGGAGACCTCGCCCGCCCTCTCGTACTCCGGGACATGGACGTCGCTGGGGTCGG
>NZ_QAJB01000452.1:2537-3806 GCF_003061325.1 Microbacterium sp. HMWF026 | reverse complement strand
CCGCTACAGCACCGTGTCGACGGCATCCGCCAGTCTCACCTTCACCGGCGGATGGATCACCTGGTACACGTGGAAGTCGCCGAACGCCGGCATCGTCCGCGTCCTGATCGATGGCGCCGAGGTCGCCCGGGTGGACAACTACGCCAAGTCCAGCGCGACCGCCGTGATCGGCTACAGCGCCCCCGTGACCCCGGGTTCGCACACGATCACCATCGTCGGATCGGGGTCGAAGAACACCGCCTCGGGCGGACGCATGACGCACCTGGACTCCTTCGTCGTCACCGCCGAGGCCGTCGACCCGCTCGACACCACCGACATCCCGCGCGCCGCCGACTGCCCGACCGCCACGACGACGGTGACCAACGCCGTCGAGCTGACCGCCGCGCTCAAGGCCGCGGCACCGGGAAGCGTCATCCGCCTCGCCGACGGCACCTACACCGGCCAGTTCCTGCTGAGCGCGTCGGGCACCGCCGACCGCCCCATCTGGATCTGCGGGTCGTCCAAGGCGACGCTGACCACCGGGGCGATCGACAGCGGCACGGCGCTGCGCGTCGAGCAGTCCTCGAACGTCGTGCTCACCGGCTTCACCGTCGCGCGCTCGCTGCAGGGCGTCATGGTCAAGTACAGCTCGCGCCTGGTCCTCAGCGACCTGATCGTGCGCGACACCGGCTACGAGGGCATCCACCTGTACGCCCTCACCACCGACAGCATCGTCGCGCACTCGGTCCTCGGCCGCACCGGCTCGCTCGACGTCGCCTACGGCGAGGGCGTGTACATCGGCACCTCGCAGCGGCGCTGGGCCGAGGTCACGCAGGGCTACGCGGACGCCTCGGACCGCAACATGGTCATCGCCAACCGGTTCGTGCAGACCGGTGCCGAGGGGATCGACGCGAAAGAGGGGACGAGCGACGGCATCATCGCCGACAACTCCTTCGAGGGCGTACTCGCCGGCTCGCGCTCGCTCGGATGGGTCCTCGTCACCGGCAACGGATGGTCGGTCACCGGCAACACCGGCGACACGGCCGTCGGCAACGCCTACGCCTCGATGAGCTGGGGCGACTGGGGCTACGACAACGACTTCCGGGCCAACACCGGCGTAGCCGGGACCTCCGGCTACGGGGTCTGGGTCCACGACAAGACGCGGGGTGTCACGGTCGCGTGCGACAACGACATCGACGCCGCGGGAAGCGGGAACACGAATGTCTTCTGCTCGGCCTGACACCGACCTCGTCTTCGTCGTCGGGGCGCCCGACGACCCGGCGACGGCGA
>NZ_QAJB01000452.1:0-2527 GCF_003061325.1 Microbacterium sp. HMWF026 | reverse complement strand
CGCGAGCGCGGCCGCGGTCCCGGCTCCCACCACCGCGCGGGGTGCGACGGCGTCCAGCCGCGCGGCCAGGGCGGCGATGCGCGTGCCGCCACGACCTGGGCGACAGCCCTGGCCGCGATGGGGGTCCCCACCGACACGATCACGGTGCGGACGCTGCCCGGTCGCGGCGGCACGCGCATCGCCGCCCTGGCCGCGCGGCTGGACGCCGTCGCACCCCGCGCGGTGGTGGGAGCCGGGACCGCGGCCGCGCTCGCGGCGCTGGCGGCGCGCGAGCTGACCACCCGGCCGCCGGCGGTCGTGGCGAGCGAGCACGCGTCGCTCGTCGCACGTCGACGCAGCCGCGTCCCCGCCGTACGCATCGGTGCGCTCCAGGCGCGCCGTCGCTACCGCTCGGCCGACGTCGTGATCGCCTCGTCGCACGCGCTCGCCGCCGAGATCAACGCCGGGTGCGGGGTTCCGGCCAGCCGCAGTCTGATCGTCCCGCCGCCCGTGGCCGACGTCGTGTCGACCGAGGGTGTCCGCGCGGCGCGCGTGATCGGCACGGCGCGCGGGCTGACCGTCGTCGTGGCGGGGGACCTCTCCGCCGCGAACGATCCGCTGCGCGTCGTCGCGGCGGCCGGCGAGCTCGACCGACGCGGGATCGCGGTCGAGCTCGTCGTGCGCCCCGGCGGCGCGCTGTCCGAGACGGTGCGCCGCGCCGCGGTGTCGCACGGCCTCGCGATGCGCGCCGACGACGGGGCGTGGGGGCCGAGCGCGGTCGTGGTGCTCGGCGCCACCAGCGCCGGTTTCGGTGCCGAGCTCGTCCGCGCCGCCGCGCGCGGGGTGCCCGCGGTGGCGGTGTCGACCGCGCTCGGGGTGGCGGATGCCATCGTCCCCGGCGTCACGGGTGAACTCGCCGTCGCGGGGGATGCGGTCGCGCTGGCCGACGCGATCATCGCGGCCTCGCGCCTCGAGGTGGCCGGCGTCGACGACTGGCTCGCGCGGTTCGCGCCGGCATCCAGTGCTCGTCTGCTGCTGCGGGCGGTCGATCTGGCCGTGGCGCACGCCGACGCGGGACGGGCCGTTCCGGCATGACGCGGCGCGCTTCTCGCGCGCTGATCGGCGTCGTCCTGACCGCCGGGGTGGTGCTCGCCGGGTGCGCCCCCGGGCCGCGTCCCGACGTCGTGCCGGTACCCGCCGACGCCTTCGACGCCTACCTCGACGGCGCCCCGTACCTGCGCGGCGTCAACCTCTACGGTCATGTGCTCGGCGGTGCGGGGGCCGATCCGGGGGCTGCGAACGAACCCGACGCGAGCTACGCCTTCCTCGCGTCTCGCGGGGTCGACATCGTGCGTCTCGCCGTGCCGTGGCAGCGCCTGCAGGTCATCCCCGCCGGGGGGTCCGCCCTCGACGGCCTCGCCCAGCCGATCGACACGGCGTACCTGGATGCCATCGCCGCCGAGGTGCGGACGGCGTGGGGCCACGGCATCCGCACCGTCGTCGACCTGCACAACGGCTGCACTTACCCGTGGGGAGCGGGGCCCGAGATCCCAGGCAGCGTGCGGTGCGGCGACGGCATCACCGAGGACCACGTCACGACGGTCTGGACGGCTCTCGCGGGGCGGCTCCGGGACGAACCCGGGGTGGCCGCGTACGACGTGTTCAACGAACCGCGGTGGTCGGTGGGCATCGACGTGTACAAGCACTACGCGCAGGTGGGGGTGGATGCCATCCGCTCCACCGGCGCGACCCAGCCGGTGTGGGTCGAGGGGATCCTCAGCGACGAGCGGGGGCGGCTGGCCGCGATCGCCCCCGACGGACCGTGGATCGTCGACCCGACGGGACGGGTGATCTACTCGGAGCACTTCTACGCCGACGCGTCGGGGCCGGCGTACGCCGACATCGAGGACCCCGATCGCGTGCTCGACCGCCTGCGCACCTTCGGCGACTGGTGCGCACAGTGGCAGGTGCGGTGTGCGGTCGGCGAGGTGGGATGGCCCTCGGGCGGCGAGGGCGGCGCCACCACGGCGGCCGACGGCGAGCGCTGGAACACCCTGTTCGACCGGTTCTACGACCTGGCCGACGATTACGGCCTCGACGTCACCTACTTCGGCGCGACGAGCGCCCGCACGGTCGGCACCCTGCTGGCGTACGTGTCGAGCGAACCCGGGATGCCGTCGCCCACGGGGATCGACACGGCGCTGTCGCAGGCGCGGGTGATCGAGGCACACCTCTCGCCGAGGTGAGCCCCGCCGCCCTCAGTTGGCGATCGTCAGGCTGACGGCCGTCGAGGTCGCGGTGTTGCCCGCGGCGTCGGTGGCCTTGGCCGTGATCGGGTAGGTGGCGTTGCGGACGTTGCGGGTGTCGTAGGCCGCGCGCCACTCGGTCGCCGTGACCTGCGTCGCCACCGCGAGGCGGTTGGTGCCCGCCCAGACGGTGACGCCGGTGACGCCGACCTGGTCGGTGGCCGAGACGCGGATCGTTACGACCCCCGACACCGAGGTGCCCGAGGTGGGCGAGATGATCGCGACGGTCGGCGCCGTCGTGT
>NZ_QAJB01000451.1:0-2259 GCF_003061325.1 Microbacterium sp. HMWF026 | reverse complement strand
TCTCTCACCCGCCAAAGTTGGCGTGTTCTCTAGGGGGGGTGGGGGGCTGGTGCTTCAAGCCGGAGCGGTCCAAGGCCGCATCCGGGGACTTGACCTGCTACATGGCTTCGCCGGATTGCTTGTTTTGCTTAGGCACTCGTGGCCTGCGCGATTCGGGGGCGGTGGGATTGTGGGTGTAGTGGTGTTCTTCAGGCTCAGCGGTTACATGATCACAGGTCTGCTCGTTGCGGATGGATTGGATCCGGTGTCGGCCGCAGGGAAGGGTTAGGTCGAGCACAAAAATATGGGTGCGAGATGAAGTCGTGTCTCCCGTGCAGTGCAGAACTCGGCGGGTGCAAGCATTTCTGAGGATCGGGCTCTAGGCAAGTTCGACTATCCACAGATCGCTGTCCCCCGTGATGAACAGCCGCTTCTCGTCCGCGTCGAACGTGCAGTTGCTCGCGACGTGCGGTGTCGGAATGACACCCAGACGCGCGCCCGTCTCGTCGACGATGACTATTCCGGCCTCGCTCGAGATCCACAGCCAGTCGCGGCTGTCGACGGCGAATCCATCCGGAATGCCGGCATCGACGCCGGCGAAGAAGAGTGGCGCGCCGAGCGTCTCGCCGTCCCACTCGCACGCGACGATGCGGGGCGTTCCGTCCGCGCGCGACTCGGCGACGTACAGCGTGCGCTCGTCGCGACTGAAGGCGAGGCCGTTCGGCTCGTCGAGATCGATCATCCGCCGCAGCGGTTCGCCCTCGCGCCAGCGATAGACGCTCGTGTGTTTCAGAGCGGGGTCGGCGGGGTAGCCTTCACGCGGGTCAGAGATGCCGTAGGTGGGGTCGGTGAACCAGATCGCACCATCCGAGGCCACCACGAGGTCGTTGGGCGAGTTGAGAGGCGCACCCTCGTACGAATCGACCAGCAGGGTGGTTCCTTCGTTGTCGGTGCGGCTGACGCCGCGGCGCCCGTGTTCGGCCTGGACGAGACGTCCGTAATCGTCGACGACGTTGCCGTTGGCGAAGTTCGAACGGTCGCGCACCGTGACAATGCTGCCGTCTTCCCGCCAGGCGAGCGTCCGGCGGCCGATCACGTCGCTGAAGATGAGCGCATGCTCCGCGGGCCACCAGGCGGGCCCCTCGGCCCAGGTGGCGTCGTCATACAGCGACAGCAGCCGCGACGAGGCGGGCAGAACGGCCGCCAACCGCTCATCCCACACCCGCGGCGGGTTCACGTCCACCTCATGAGGCTCGCGCGGCCCCTGCAGCACCTGTCCGTCGAGGGGGATTCGTGTCGCGTCCGAGGTCATGTCCCCAGTCAACGCGACGGCAGCCCGGAACGCGCGCGGGTTGACGCCTCAGCCGAAGGGGTGCGGTGTCGGGGCAGCCGGGGACGCCGCGAACGGGATCAGCACCTGCAGGCACGGCTCGTCACCGATGGTCCCCGACAGGTGTCCGGTCTTTCCGTCGATCTCGGCGGTATCCGTGTCCTGCCCGAAATGAATGTCGCCGGGCCCCATCTCCACCCGAGAGCCATCCTGCGTCTCGAGAAACCACTTCCCCCGCAGCGGAATGACCCATTGAGGATGCGGGGACGGATGCCACTGTCCCACCCACCCGACGGGGAGCGCGGCGAAGAGCACGGCCGATACCTCGCCGGGAAAGGGACGCATCCACTGCGGATCGGCGCCGCTGCCGACGCTCTGCAACCCGAACCCACGAAGAACGGACTCGTCGAGGCGACTCTTCCCGTCGAGCCCCGTCCACATGTGAACGAAGGGGAGTGAGGGTGGGGCGCTTTCGCTCCGGCCGTCATTGTCGAGCGGAGCGGTCGTGGTGGTGTCCATGCGCCGAGTCAACATCCGTGGCGGGGGAGGGACGGGCCGCTTGACGACGGCTTCGAAAAGAAGAAGCGCCGCCGACCGAGGTCGACGGCGCTTCTCGCGCGACGCTGAGCGTCAGGCGTTGTTGCTCTGGCGGTTGCGGCGAACCGTGGTGGCCACGGCAACGGTCGCACCGGCGAGGACGAGGGCGCCGCCGCCGACCCAGAAGCCGAGGAGCGAGTTGGCGTCCATACCGGTCGCGGGCAGGGCATTGCTGCCGCCGGCATTGGTGCCGCCGGTCGAGCCGGAGCCGCTGCCGGCGCCAACCGAGCCGTCGGCACGGGGGCCGGAGGCTGCGAGGGTGTAGGAGCCGACGCGGGGCTCGGGCAGGGTGACGACCGCGGTCGCTGAACCCGAGGCATCAGCCGTCTTGGTCACCGATGCCGAAGAGACGG
>NZ_QAJB01000450.1:1621-9975 GCF_003061325.1 Microbacterium sp. HMWF026 | reverse complement strand
AACCGGGACCACCAGCAGCGCGGCGCCCAGTCCTCCAAGGAGGAGTAGTCCGGCGACGAGCACGAGCAGGCCGGGCGTGAACACCGGCAGGAGAGCCGTCACCGCGGCGGCCACCACCGCGACCGCCCCGGCGCGGGCGACCCACCGCAGGAACGGGACGGTACTGCGCCGCGAACTCAGCAGCAGAGAGAGGACGACGGTGGATGCCAAGGCGATTCGCCCGCCGAGGACGACGGGGCCGTCGCCCGCGAACGTCGGGATCGCGGCGAACGCGCTCGCGGAGCCCGCGGCCACGAGCAGGACCGTCCCCACGGTGAGGCGGGCGGTCGAGCGCGCCACGAGCGCGTCGGCGTCGTCGGCCTCGATCGTCCGCACCTCGTCGGGAAGGGCCTGGCGCACCGTCCACCGGGTGCTCTGGAAGCGGTCGTAGTCGATGAACGTGCCGGGGGCGACGTCGACGAGGCTCGACTGCAGCACGCGCTGCGCGACGGGGACCAGACCCAGCGTCACGGCGGCCGGCGCGGAGGGGTCGAGGTGCAGCAGCAGGGCCACTCCCCAGATCGCGGCGAGGACCGCCGCGACGATCGTGGCCGTGCGGCTCTGGGCGCGCAGCGCGTCGGTGAGACCCACCACGCCGAGGACGCCCGCGACCACCGCCGACGCCAGCAGTCCCGTGAAGACGGCGACGAGCGTCGTCGACGCCGGCAGGTCGGGGACGACGGCCATCCCGCCGCCGAACGCGAGGGCGACCACGCCGACGACGGGAGCGAGCGTCGCCGTGCGCGGGCGGGCGCGCAGCCCGACCGCGTTCGCGGCGAGCAGCGCCGCGACCAGGGCCACCACGCCGACGATCCCCCGCACCTGCCCGGGCAGAGCGTCGCCCCCGAGCACGCGGATGAGGGCCAGGATGCCACCCCCCGCCGCAAGGACCGCCCACGCGGCCGAGACGCGCGTCGCGGCGCGAGCGATCGCCGCGCGCCCCTCCTCCCCAGGCGGAACGATGGAGGGATCCACAACGACGAGGACGACGCCGTCTTCGAGAGCCGACATCGCCGTGGCGCGGGGGACCTCGCGACCGGCGATACCGACCACCCGGGCACCCGGCTGCATCGCCGCACCGGCGGCGCGCAGGACGTCGTCGACGCGAGCGTGCAGAGGAACCACCAGATCGAGGCGGGATTCGCCGTCGATCAGGGCGACGCGCCGCCCCTGCGTGACCTCCGCGCTCACCGCTCCCCCTCGCCTGTGCTGCGCACCGCCTCCCGGGCGGCAACCGCACCAGCGTAGCCGCCGCCCGAGCGGGCCTTTCGTCTTTCCTCACCCCACCGGGGATAAAGATGAGAACTTTGTCATCTTCGAATATCCACAGGGGGTTGTCGTTCTTCTCCGGAATTACGTAACGTCGATGGCCGGTGGGGGCTCCGATTTCCTCCATCGACGCCGTCCCGGGTCAGTGATCCCAGGCGGACGACAGATCCCCAACGCCCGGGCGCGCCCGGAGGAACATCGAGGAGACAGACGTGGCAGATCTCATCGCAGCCCAGGAGGGTGCGCTTCGTCGCGGAGCCGAGGCGGTCAACACCGCCAAGTCGGGTATCGACGAGCAGGTCCGCAAGGTCCGCACCGAGCTTGACCAGGTGGCCGGCTTCTGGACCGGCGCCGCCGCCGGCTCGTACACCCAGCTCATGCAGCGCTGGAACGAAGAGACCACCAAGCTCAACAACGTGCTCGTCACGCTCGAGGACGCCCTCCGCGGCACCGAGCGCGACCAGGCGGCTTCCGAGGAGTCGCACCAGCAGACCATCGGCAACCTGGGCTCGCTGCTCGGCTGACCCCGCTCGACTCGAAAGAAGGAACCCCCATGCAGTCCATGTCCGTTCGTCCCGAGCAGGTCATCGCCCTCTCCGGTCAGATCCGCAACGGCGCCTCCGGCATCCGCACCCGTCTCGACGAGCTCGAGTCCCAGGTCGGCGCTCTGCGCGCCTCGTGGGACGGCGAGGCGCAGGTCGCCTACGACCAGGCTCAGGCCCAGTGGACCCAGTCCATCACCCGCCTGAACGAGCTCCTGCAGCAGATCGCCGGCAAGACCGACGAGATCGCCCAGGGCTACACCTCGACCGACAAGTCCGCCGCCGGCCGCTTCGTCTGAGTCCCCCCGAACCGGCGGCCGCTTCGGCGGCCGCCGGTTCGTGCGGTCCGCCCCGGGCCGCTTTCCCCTTCAGCCCCCCGCTTCCCGAAACGAGGAGTTCCATGAGTGGTCCGATCGGCTACGACAGCGACCAGGCGCAGCACAACGTGGTGCTGTTGACCGAGGTGCCCGAAGAGATCCCGGCCGCCGCCATCATCCGGCAGGTCGACGGCAACGCCGCCGAAGACACCTCAGCGGAATTCACCCGACGGCTGGAACAGCGTGCGCGGGAGTTGTCATCGCAGATCGACGGGGTGCGAGCGTGGGTCGTCCAGAACGCCCAGATCCTCTCTCACGCGGTCGGCGCCCTGCAAGAACGCGATGCGATCAACGCGACCGACGCGCAGCAGGCGCTCTCGGTCATCGACTCTGCGTCGCAGCCGGCACCGTCGACGGGCTCCACGTCGACGGGCGGCGGCGGCACCAGCGCATTCTTGGCGGAGCTCCCCCGATGAGGCGCGCCCGGCGTCGACTCTCGGTCTGGGCCACCGCGGCGACGGTAGCCGTGGTGCTGATGCCCCTTGCCCCCTCCTCCGCGAATGCCGCCGGCAATGACGCGCAGTGGTGGGCCGACACCTACGGCGTCGACGCAACGCACACCGCGGGGCTGACGGGCGCGGGCGTCAAGGTGGCGGTCATCGATAATCAGATGAATCCGAACCTTCCCGTCTTCGCAGGTCGGAACCTCTCGATATCCGAGACGCGCGTCTGCACGACGGGATCCGAGCCGGTCACCGATGTCGCCGACCCGGCGTCCATCCACGGCACCACGATGGTCGCAATGCTCATCGGCAACGGCACCGGAGCGGGCGAAGTGCGCGGAATCGCTCCCGACGCCGAGGTGACGTTCTACGGTCTCGGGCCCGAGGACGCGCCCACTTGTGCACAGCCGACCGATGATCGGCTCACCCCCTTCGGCACGCTCATCAAGGCCGCCGTCGACGACGGCGCACAGGTCATCAGCATGTCGTACGGAACGGCTGCGCAGGAGCAGGATGCCCCCGTCGTCGCCTACGCCCTCGCGCGGGGTGTCGCCGTCGTGATCTCGGAGCCGAACGCCTCCGAGATCGCCGATCCCGCGACCGACATCGCCTCGATGAACGGCATCGTGGGCGTCAGCCAGGTCAACCGCGACGGCGAGTTGCAGGAGAAGCTCGACGGCGGACCGTTCGTCGTGCCCGAGACCACCGTCGTCGCAGCAGGGCACAACCTGCCCAACGTCGGAGCCAACGGCGACTGGTCTCAGACGAAGAACGCCGCGGGGTCCTCTTTCGCCACACCGATCGTGGCGGGGATGCTCGCGCTCGCGGCGCAGAAGTACCCGCAAGCCACGGGCAATCAGCTGGTGCACGCGCTGATCTCGAGCACGAACGGAACCGTTCACGAGCCCGTACGCGCGGACGACGGGTACGGGTACGGCGCCGCGTGGCTGCCGACCCTGCTGACCGTCGACCCGGAGCAGTACCCCGATGAGACCCCCCTGATGGGACGAGAGCTCGGCATGCCCTCGGCGGAACAGGTCTCTCAGGCCCGGGCGGAAGGGTTCGTCGCCCCGGAATCGCAGAACGAGCCCCGGAACACCTTCGACCGGGGCGCCGTTCAGCAGGCACCGTTCGACCTGACGCCCCTGGTCGTCGGCGGCGTCGGACTCCTCGTCGTCCTCGTCCTGGTCGCCGGGATCATCACCGTGCTCGTCATCACTCGCCAACGCCGCAAGACCCGAGAGGGGACGACACCATGACCGGACCCAACGAACAGCGTCTCATCGACTTCGCCGAAACGGGAAGCGCCTGGGACATGCCGGGAAGGCTCCCGCTGCTCACCGGACTGCAGTCGCTGAAACAGGTGCTGCAGAAGGTCGCTGATAATCCCGGTGTGGTGGGCGAGACGGGGGACGCAGCGAGCACTGCTTTCTCCAGAACCGCCGCCGAGGTCCAAGAGCAGATCAACTGGATCCAGGTCAGCGCGGCGGTCGCCATCTCTCAGGCGAACTCCGTTCGGGAACGCGCGCGTGAATCCTTGGCCACTCTTCCCCAGGGCGGCATGACGGAGGGACAAGCTGCGGCCGTCCGCGGGGCGGCGGCGGGGGCGACGCTCGTCCTCGGGCCCGTCGCGTTCCTCGCGGGAGAAGGTGCCGCCGCTGCGATCAACGGATACCTCGCGAACCAACGCGAGGAGGCCGCCGCTCGAGCGATGTCGACTCACGCCACGGAGATGGACGAGATCCCCCTCCCGAGTCCGCCCCAGTTCAGCGGCACACGCGAGAGTCAGGATGCCCCCGAGTCCGCGGCCGATGGGACGCCGTGGGGCGACGGAGCGACGAGCGGTGGGACGCGTTCCGGCGCACCGACATTCGCGCAGGTCCCCACCGGCGGGTCGTCCGGGACTCAGCCGGGCGGCGGCGGATTCTCGGGCGGCAACGAGGGTCCGGGCGAGTACGGCCCCTTCCCCCTCGACGTGCCGCACGCCGACCTGGGCCCCAGACCTCCCATCGACCTCGGATCGATCCCGCCGAGCCCGACACCGGACGGCCCGCTCAACGGGTCCCCCACGCTGCCCGGTGTCATCCCGGCAGCGCCGGGATCGGGCGTTGCAGCCGGCGGCCCCGGAGCCGGTCTCGGCTCAGGACTGAGCGCCGGGCTGATCGCCGGTGGCGGCGGCGCGGCGGCGCTCAGCCGTCTCGCTCGCGGCGCCGGGGCCCCCGGCGGCAGCCTCTTCGGCGTCGGCACGTCGGCGGCGACCGCGTCGAGCCGCGGCGGAGGACTGCTCGGGAAGACCTCGCCGGGAGCCTCCGGCCTCGGCACGCGCGGCGTCGGCGGGCTCGCCGGCGGCGCGGCCGGCGGCGGGACCCCCGGATCCTCCACGGCGCGCGGCGCGGGTATGCGCGGGGGAGCCACCGGAGCAACGGGTGGGAGCAGCCCGGCCGGCGGCGGAGTGCGCGGAGCCTCCGGCGGCGCCGGAACGGGCGGTTCGCGGGCTGCCGGCGGTGCCGGAACGCGTGGCATCGGCGGAATGGGCGGCACCGGTTCGCGCTCCGAACGGCGCGACGACGTCACCCGCGGTCTCGGCGGCCCCATCGCCCCGCGCATGGAGGACGACGAGCAGGTCGGGCCCCGTTCCGAGAACGCGCAGGCCGGCGAGCGCGACGAGTGACGTCGACCGCGGCCACCCCCATCATCGACAGAAGAGGACACCATGTCTGATCGCATCCTGGTCGGCGAGGGCGCTCTCGCCCGGGGCGCCGAGGCCGTCACGGGCGCCCACGCCGACATCGCCGACAGCACCCGGCGCGTGCTCGACGAGCTCGACGAGCTCCGCGGAACCTGGTCGGGCGACGCCGCGACCGCTTACGGCGTGCTCGTGAACGAATGGACCGCCGGTGCGAACCGCCTGAACGACGTGCTGATCACCCTCAGCTCATCGCTGCGCGCCACCGCCCGCGACCAGGAGGCCGTCGAAGAATCCCACGGCGCGACCATCCAGGGCCTGGGCGCGATGCTCGGAGGCCAGCCGTGAGCGATCTGCGCGTCACTCCCGAGTCGCTCCACGCCACGGCCGCACGCCTGCGCGCAGAGAGCGCCCGCATCGACGCCGCTCTCGGCGGACTCGAGGCCGAGGTCGCCCGCCTGCGCGGCCAGTGGGAGGGGTCCGCCCAGGGCGCCTACGACTCCGCCCAGCGCCAGTGGTCGGCCACCCTCGAGCAGATGCGCGACGCCCTGCACCGCATCGCGAACGCCACGGACTCGATGGCCGATGACTACGTCACCGCGGACCGCGCCTCGGCGGCCCGGTTCCGCTGACCGTCACCCACCGCCGCGGGCCCGCCCCGCGGCGACGATAGGATTTCGGGGTCCGACCGCAGGGGCTTCGGTCCGGGAAGAGGGGGCCGCGGATGGCTGACGTCATGAACGCGACGCGCGCGTTGCTGCGCCTGTCGGTGCAGAGCGAGGGGCGTCGCCTCGACATCGCCATTCCCGCGCAGGTCCCCGTCATCGAGTTCCTCCCCGGCTTCGCCCGGTCACTCGGCGTCCTCGACGCGTCCATGACCTCCGCCGGATACGCGCTGCACCGCGCCGACGGCACGACCGTCGATTCCTCACGCGGCGCATCCGCCCAGGGCATCGTCGACGGCGAAGTGCTCACGCTGGTACGCGGCGGACTGGTCGCCCAGCCCCGGGTGTACGACGACATCGTCGAGGCGGTCATCGACGCGACCGCGCAGCAGAACCGCCCCTGGACGACACGCGACAACGCCCGCACCGCCCTGGCCGTCAGCCTCGCGCTGCTCGGCGTCTGCGCGGTGCTCCTGCTCGCCGCCGGTCGCGCCCTGCCCTTCGGCGCGCTCGTCGCCGGGGGCGGCGCTGTCGTGCTGCTCATCGTCTCGGCCGTCGTCGCCCGCCTCGGCCAGCGCGAAGCCGGCCAGGGCCTCGGGATCGCGGCATCCGTCTTCGCCGGTGTCGCGGGTTACCTCGCCGTACCGGTGGCCCTGCCGATGTGGGGGTGGCCCATGGCCGCCGCGGGAGGCGCCGCATTCGTCGTCGCGGGCATCGCGCTCGCGCTCTCACGCGACCGCGCGGAACTGCAGCTCGCTCCGCTCGTCGCCGGTGGGGCGGTCGGCGTCGCGGGTACTCTCGCCGCCTTCTTCGACCCCGCCGCGGTCTGGACGCTGATGGTCGGCGTCGTCGCCACGCTCGGCGGAGCCCTGCCCTGGCTCGCGATCAGCACCACGCGGCTTCGCGTGGTGTCGCCGCAGAGCGACGCCGAGATGTTCGCCGACCCCGAGCCCATCGACGCCGACGACATCGCCGCCCGTGTGGCGCAGGGCAAGCGCATCCTCATCGCCCTGCGTCTGGCCCTCGCCGCCGCGGTGCTGCTCGCCACCCCGCTGGTCGCCGCGCACAATGCGACCGGCGCGGTCCTGTGCGCCCTCGCCTTCGCCGGCATGATGTTCCCGTCCCGCCAGACCTTCGCCCGATCGGGTGTGCTGACCGTCATGGCCACCGGCATCCTGGGACTCGTGGTCGCGGGCGTCGCGGCCTCGCTCGCGCAGCCGGGGCTGCGCGTGGGCATCCTGATCGTGCTCGCGGTCGCCACCGTGAGCGTCGTGACCGTCACCCTGCTCGCCCCGAAGACCCGCCTGCGCCTGACCCGACTCGCCGACACGGCCGAGCTGCTCGTGCTGGCGTCGCTGCTCCCGCTGGCCGTGATCTCGTCCGGGCTGGCCTGACGTGGCCACCAAGGGCGATCTGATCGAGGCGCAGAACTTCTCGCGCCGACGGCTGCTCACCGCCTTCGTCAGCGGCGCCCCCGGCGGCAAAGAGCTGCAGCCCGCGTCTCCCCTGCGCGCCGTGATCGCCGCGATCGCGCTGTCGGTGCTCGTCGTCCTGGTCGGAGTGTTCTACGGGCTGATCCGTCCCGGGCTTCCGACCGGGTGGGAGAACGGCAAGCTCGTCCTCGTGTCCGACACGGGCGCCCGATTCGTCACCGTGGACGGCGTGCTGCACCCGGTGATCAACACCGCCAGCGCCCGCCTGCTGCTGCCGGCCAACGACTACGCCGTCATCTCGACCGATCAGGCCACCCTCGAGGGCACGCCCGTCGGCGAGACGCTCGGAATCACCGGCGCCCCCGACGAGCTGCCGCCCGCATCGGGGCTGCTCAACACCGGCTGGAGCGCGTGCGTCAGCGACGACACCGGCATCGACGTGCGCATCTCGGCCGCAGCGGGCCCCGCACCCGCGACCGGTCGGGCTGTCGTCGTGTCGGTCGACGGCATCCTGCACGTCGTGCAGGGCGACCGCAGTTTCGCGGTCTCGAGCGAAGACGCGGATGCCGTGTTGCGCGCCGCGGGCATCTCGGCGCTCTCGCCCCTCACCGTCCCCGCGGCGTGGCTCGACCTCTTCACCTCCGGTACCGCGCTCACCCCCATCACCCTGCAGAACTACGGGCAGGATGTCGCCGGCACGTCGCTGCGCGTCGGACAGGTCGTTCGCCAGGCCGGCGCCGCCGACGACGAGCGCTTCCTCGTGCAGACCGGCGGTGTGCTCGAAGCCCTCTCGCCCCTCGCGTGGCAGCTGTACCAGCTCGGCAGCGGCAGCGCCCTGGGCGGACAGGTGACCGAGGTCACCGCCGACGAGATCCGCAGCCTGCCCACCGCCGCGCAAGG
>NZ_QAJB01000450.1:1350-1611 GCF_003061325.1 Microbacterium sp. HMWF026 | reverse complement strand
GTGCTGCAACCGGGCGAGGGCCAGGCCGTCACCGCGCTGGCCACCCAGCCCAGCGCGACCGCCGTCGCCGCGGGCGTGCGCGTCGACCCCAGCCATGGCGCACTCGTTCGCGCGGGCGGGCGCGGCGATCAGAACGCCAGCGTGCTGACCCTGGTGGATGCCACCGGCACCGCGTTCCCCCTCCCCGGCGCGACCGACGAGACCGTCGCCCGCCTGGGGTACGGCACCGGTGACGTCGGGGCGATCGCGGACGGCTGGACC
>NZ_QAJB01000450.1:0-1312 GCF_003061325.1 Microbacterium sp. HMWF026 | reverse complement strand
ACGCCGCTCCCCGCCGAGGCGGTGAGGCCGGCATCCGGGATCCGCTCCGCGACGAGCGAGCAGTGCACGGCCGACACGAAAGTGACCCAGACCCCGCCCGCGCTCGAGACGCTGCAGAGCGACGCGGCGTGGGCTCTCACCCGCGGGGCGGGGGTGACCGTCGCCGTCGTCGACTCCGGGATCGCGGCGAACCCGCACCTGGACGCGGTCGTGGTGCCCGGGGTCAACCTGGTGCCCGACGGCACCGACGGCTCAGGACGCACCGACCAGTACGGCCACGGCACCGTCATCGCCGGGCAGATCGCCGCCCAGACAATCACCGGCTCGGGCGTGCAAGGGCTCGCCCCGGCGGCGAAGATCCTGCCGATCCGCGTCTACGCGGACGTGTCCGACCAGGTGCGCGAAGCCGGGTTCGGACCGAACACCGCGCGGATGGCCGAGGGCATCCGCGCGGCCGCCGACCGCGGCGCGCAGATCATCAACGTCTCGATGAGCACGACCGAGAAGAACGGCGCCCTCGCCGACGCCGTCGCCTACGCCGCTGAGCGCGGCAGTCTCGTGGTCGCCAGCGCGGGCAACCGCGACT
The DNA here is from genome assembly GCF_003061325.1 of Microbacterium sp. HMWF026. NCBI lineage: Bacteria > Bacillati > Actinomycetota > Actinomycetes > Micrococcales > Microbacteriaceae > Microbacterium > Microbacterium sp. HMWF026. Next base: position 726 of record NZ_QAJB01000450.1, on the reverse strand, counting down.
CCGACGCCGCCGTCGAGATCGACGAGAACGACGGGCCGCGTTACCCGGCCGGGTTCTCGGGCGCGATCGGCGTCGCCGCGACCGGCACCGAGGGCACGGTCACGCAGGCCAGCATCCACGGCGCGCACGTGCGCCTGGCCGCGCCGGGTCAGCAGATCGCCTCGACCTGGCCGCTGGGCGGGGACTGCGTCGTCGCGGCGAACGAACCCGCCACCAGCTACGCGGCGGCCTACGTCTCGGCCGCGGCAGCTCTGGTGGCATCCGCTCATCCCGACGAGACTCCCGCGCAGTGGGCGTACCGGCTCGAGGCGACCGCCGTGCGCGCGCAGCCGGACGCGCGCTCGAACACCTCGGGCTGGGGCGTCGTGCAGCCCTACGATGCGATCGTGCTCGTCCCCGGGGCGGGACTGCGGGGCCCGCAGAGCCCCTTCGCGACCAGCACGCCCACCGCGACGCCGACGGCCACGCCCGGAGCCGTCGCCGTCGTGATCGGACCGGGACCGGATGCCGAGGCCATCCTCACCGCGACCGGCATCGGCCTCGCGGGTCTCGTGGCGCTGGGTGGGATCGGCGTCCTCGCCGTGTACATCAGCCGCCGGCGCGAAGAGACGTCGCCGCGACGCCAGCCGCCGACCGGGCGCGGGCTGTACGGTCGCGAAGCGGGCGAGTAGCGCGGGCGGGGGCTCGCGGGGGTCCTGTCGCACAGGCACGTAGGGCGCACGGGGG
>NZ_QAJB01000449.1:7627-7897 GCF_003061325.1 Microbacterium sp. HMWF026 | reverse complement strand
GACGTTGCTGCTCATGGTGCCTCGTTTCATCGGTGGGGAGCTGTTCCCACCGTCGTCGGCGGGCCACGGACCGGGCAATCGGACCTTGGTACTACGACCAAGGTCCGATGGTGCGACCGGGCCAACGCGCGCAGGGTGGACCATGACAGCCCGTGCCGCAGGTGACAATGGGCGGAAGGACGGATGACATGAAGAAGCGGATCCTCATCGGAGCGGGTGCCCTGGCGCTCGCCGCCGCGCCCGCCGCGATCGGCCTGTGGGGCAACCCCT
>NZ_QAJB01000449.1:0-7616 GCF_003061325.1 Microbacterium sp. HMWF026 | reverse complement strand
GAGGTGCCGCGCGATCAGCGCGTCGAACCCGGCGACGACCGCGACACGCGGGGGGACACCGGCGGCGCGGCCGTCACCGACGACACGACCGGCGATGACCGCGGCGGGGACGTGCCGCGCGATCAGCGCGTCGAACCCGGTGACGACCGGGCGACGCAGGGATCGACCGGCGGCGGGGGATCCGCCGTCGAGGGATCGACCGACGACGGCGGACGGCACGGCGGCGGTGACCGCAGCGGCGACGACAAGGGCGGCGCGGACGACGGTGGCCACGGAGGAGACGACTGAGTGGCATCCCCTCCCTCGTGGGAGGTGCTCGTCGCCGCCCCCTCACCGCACGCGCCCGCGCGACGGCTGTCGACCCGGGCCGTGCTGGTGCGCCTGGCCGCGGGACTCGCGGCCGTGATCGTCGCCGTCGCGGCGCTCGCCGGATTCGGCGCGCAGTGGCTCGCCGAGCGCGAGGCCGTCAACGACGCCGCGCAGGTGACGAACGTCCTCGCCGAGGCGGTGGTGCGCCCCGTGCTCAGTGACGCGCTCGCGGCCGGCGACCCGGCCGCGGTGGCCGCCTTCGACGTGGCGGTACGCGGACAGATCCTGGGCGACGACGTCGTCCGCGTGAAGATCTGGAGCCCCGAGGGGCGCGTGTTGTACGCCGACGAGCCGCAGCTGATCGGTCGCACCTTCGCCCTCGAAGAGGCGCAGCGAGAGGCACTCGACGCACCCGCGACCCGGGCGGCCGTGTCGGACCTCTCGGAGGACGAGAACGTGTTCGAGAGCGCCCCGCGCCTGCTCGAGGTGTACCGCCCCATGTGGGCGCCGGGTGGCCAGCAGGTGCTCTTCGAGGTCTACTACCCTTACGCCCCCGTCGCCGCGCGCTCGGCGGAACTGTGGCGCGGGTTCACGGGGGTGACGCTCAGCAGTCTGCTGCTCCTGGTCGTGCTGACGGCGCCGATCGTGTGGACGCTCCTGCGCCAGCTGCGCGGGGCCGAGACGCGACGCGCCGAACTGCTGCAACGCGCCGTCGACGCCTCGGATGCCGAGCGCCGGCGCATCGCGGGGAGCCTGCACGACGGGCCGGTGCAGGAGCTCGTGGCCACCAGCTACGGGGCCGAGAGCGCCGCGGTCGACGCCGACCGGCGGGGAGACGCCGAGGCGGCGTCGCGCATGCGCGAGGTGGCGGGATCGGTGCGCGGAAACGTGCGCGTGCTGCGTTCGCTTCTGGTGGACATCTACCCCGAGAGCCTCGGCGCGGCGGGTCTCGCTCCGGCACTGCGCGATCTCGCCGCGACGGCGCACGCGCGCGGTGTCACGGTGAACCTCGACCTCGGCGCGTCGCTCGATCACCTGAACGAGGCGCACGAGCGCCTGCTCTACCGCGTCGCCCAGGAGACGCTGCGCAACGCCGCGACCCACGCGGCGCCCTGCACCGTGTGGCTGTCGACCGCGCGCGTCGACGGGGCGGTCGAGTTGCAGGTCGCCGACGACGGACCGGGCTTCGACCCCGCGCTGCTGCATCGCGCCCCGTCGGACGGCCATCTCGGCACCCGGGTGCTGCGCGACCTCGCCGTCGACGCCGGCGCCGAGCTCTCTCTCGCCACCGCCCCGGGCCGGGGCACGCGCTGGCGTCTGCGCGTGCCCGCCCACGACCGCACCCGGGAGACGGCATGATCCGCGTCCTCGTCGCCGACGACCACTCGATGGTTCGGGAGGGCCTGGCCTCGGTCCTCGCCGCCGACGGCGACATCACCGTGACCGCCACGGCCGCGAACGGCGCCGAGGCGCTCGCCGCGGCGGGAAACGGCGTCGACGTGGTTGTGATGGACCTGTCGATGCCCGTGATGGACGGGGTCGCGGCCACCCGCGCGATCCGCGCCGCGCATCCCGGCATCCGCGTGCTCGTGCTGACCTCGTTCGGCGACCGGGATCAGGTGAGACGGGCGGTGGCCGCGGGGGCCACCGGATATCAGCTGAAGGATGCCGAGCCGGCGGAGCTGCGGGCGGCGGTCCGCGCCGTGGCGGCCGGTCATGCCCCGCTCGATCCCCGCGTCGCGGGGGCGCTCCTGCCCGAGGCGGGCGACTCGGACGCCGGTCTGAGCGCGCGGGAGCGGGAGGTGCTGCGCCTGGTCGCCGAGGGGCGGGCGAACAAGCAGGTCGCCGCGGCGCTCGGGATCACCGAGCGGACGGTCAAGGCGCACCTGGGCAGCATCTTCCGCCAGATCGGCGTCGCCGACCGCACGAGCGCGGCGCTGTGGGCGCGCGATCACCTCTCGGGTTGAACCCCGCTCAGACCCGCTCCGCGAAGACGACGCGGTTGTCGACGTAGGACCCCGCCGCGCGGTCGAAGACACCGCCGCACGTGATGACGCGCAGTTCGTCGCGGGCCGTCGCGCCGAACACCCGCGCCGTGGGGAACTGCGCCTTCGGATAGTCGGCGGTCTCGACGACCCGGTAGGTGTGGACCGATCCGTCCGCGCCGAACACCTCGACGACGTCGCCGACCGCGACCTCGCGCAGGCGCTGGAAGACCGCGGGGCCCGTCGGCGAGTCCACGTGGGCGGCGATGACGGTGGGCCCGGTTCCTCCGGGGCGTCCGCCGCCGATGAACCACCCGACCTCGGCGTAGTCCTCGGGAACCTCCATCGATCCGTCGGCGGCGAGGCCCAGATCGATCAGCGGTTCGTTCAGGTCGAGCGCCGGGATGACCACGCGCGCCGGATCTGCCGCCACCACGGTCGGCGACGGGGATGCCGACGTCGTCGGGGCGGGGGGACCGGATGCCGCCGGGCTCGCCGCGACCGCCGGGGGAGCGGGAGCGGAGTCGACCGGCGCCGTCGTGCAGCCGGTGCACACGAGGGCCACCGCGAGCGCGAGACCGCCCGCGACGCGCGGCGCGCCCCCGTTGCGGAGGACGCGCCGCACGCCGTTCGTCATCGGGCGTCGGCCGCGCGACGACGGTGCCACAGCACAGCCCCCGCGGCGAGCGCGCCGACACCGCCGACCGTCGCCGCCACGGCGCCCGGGTGGACGGCCGACGTGGACGAGCCGCCGGCGCCGGTGTCGACCCCGCCGACGGGGATGGCGCTGAGCTGACCGCGCACGACGCCCGCGGGCGAGGTGGTGGTGTGCGAGTCGCCGGTGAAGCCGGCGGGGTTGGCCTCGATCTGCGCCAGCGAGAAGCCGTCGATCGGGACCGACTCGGTCCGGTTGCGAGGGTGTACGACGGCGGTGGCCGCAGCGTTCACGGCCCGTCGAGATTCTCGGATGAACGGTCGGCGGGGCGCCGTCGTATCCCCTGACGAGGTACCCGCACGACGCGCGTTAGCCTCGGAGAGGACGGCACCGATGAAGCGGACCGCCGCGAACCGCGAGGAGACGCGCATGCCCGTGTCGCCCCGCCGCCCGCCGGACTTCGACGTCCATCGCGCCTACCGCGACCACGGCAGCGCCCTGCTCGGCTACACGGTGAACGCCCTGCGCGATCGGCCGCTGGCCGAGGACTGCGTGCAGGAGACGTTCCTGCGCGCCTGGCGTGCGCGCGACCGGTTCGATCCGGCGCACGCGTCCGAGCGCACGTGGCTCTTCGCGATCGCGCGCAACGTCATCGTCGACACCCTGCGCGCCCGCGCCCGCCTCCCGCTCATCGGCGACGACGCGGAGCTGCATTCGCGCACCACCGAGGCGATCGACCCGCTCGACCGCCTGCACATGCTCGAGGCGCTGTCGCACCTCAGCGACGCCCACCGCACCGCGGTCGTCTCGGTGCACCTGCACGGGCGTTCCTATCAGGACCTCTCGGATGCCACCGGCATCCCCGTCTCGACCTGGCGTACGCGCACGTTCCACGCGCTGCGCGCCCTCCGCACGCACCTCGAAGGAATGGAGGAGCCCGATGCGCACTCCCGATGACCGTTGGGCGGAGCTCTGCGCCGCAGCCCTCGCGGGGGAACTGTCTCCCGCCGAGACCGTCGAGTTCGACGAGTTGCGGCGCGATCCGCGCCGCGCCGAGGAGTACGAGGGCCTGCGCGGGATCACCGCGCGCCTGCGACAGGGTGATCTGGCCTGGACCCCGCCGCGCGACGACTCGGATCTCGAGGCCCGGATCGCGGCATCCATCGCCCGTGCCGAGGGCGAGACGACCGAGGGGCTTCGGGTCGTCGAGCCCGTACGGCGTCCGCGGCGGCCGTGGCTCGTGCCGACCGTGGCCGCGGCCTGTCTGCTGGGTGGCCTGGTGATCGGAGCGAACGGCGCCGCCCTCGTGCAGCCCTCGCTCCCGTCCGGTCCTCCCGGGACGCTGGGTGCGTTAGAGCAGCTCGCCGTCACCGATGACGACGCCGGTGTCGACGTGGATGCGCAGGTCGTCGCCCACACCTGGGGGACCGAGGCGTACCTCGAGGCGACCGGCCTGAACGTCGGGGCGACCTACGAGCTGGTCTTCGTCGGCGCGGACGGCACGGAGTTCTCCGCGGGCGAGATCCTGGGGTCCGAAGTGCCGATCGTCTGCCGCATGAACGCCGCGGTGCCACGGTCCGAGACGGTGCGCCTGGAGCTGCGCGATACCCAGCGGTCGGTCGTCGCGCACGCCGACCTGCCCGCCGTCTGAGTCCCGCTCAGCCGAGCTGCCCCGGGTGGGTCAGGCGCCACCACAGGGTCGGCTCGCCGAGCTCGCCCGAGATCTTCACGTTGGACGAGGCGGATCGCGGACCCGCTGTCCAGGTGATCCGGCCGACGATCTCGCCCTCGGCGTAGGTCTGCGGCGCCGAGGTGGCGAGGTCGACCGTCACCGGGGTGTCGGACCACGTCCGCAGCTTCTCGCCGCGCGCGAGGACGAGGGAGGCCTGCGATCCCCACGCGGTCGAGATCTCGCCGATCTCGTCGCCCACGGTGCCGACGGTGACGTCGTGGAAGCCGTCCTTCAGCGACTGCAGCATGCGGACCACGTCCGAATCGGTGCTGTCGTGGGTCTCGCCGCCCAGGCGCACGCCCACGATCTGCAGCGGGGCGTCGATGCCGACGTCCAGCGTCGAGGTGAACAGCAGGTTGAAGGTGCCGTCGCCGAGGTTGCCCGTCTTCAGCCCCGAGATGCCCAGCGTACCGAGCAGGTCGTTGGTGTTGGTGACGGTCCCGGCGCCCTCGACGCTGACCGAGCGGGTGTTGGCGAGCGCGGCGATCGTCGGATCGGCGGCGGCCAGGCGGCCGAGCGTCAGCAGGTCGCCGACGGTGCTGGTGTTGCGGGCGTCGAGGCCCGTGGCATCCACGATCCGGGTGTTCTCGAGCCCGTGGGCGCTCAACCACGAACGCGCGGCACGGACGAACGCGTCCTCGGAACCGAACCCCCAGCGCGCCACCGCGACGGCGTAGTTCGCTGACGAGGGCAGCAGCATGGTCGCGAGGGAGTCGTGCAGTGACAGGCGCAGCCCGTCGGGCATGCGCGAGATGACCGCGTCGCGGACGTAGAACTGGTCGTACAGGTCGATGTCGGCCTCGGTGAACGCGATCGTGGGACCGGGATCGGTGGCGCTCTCGAGCGGGTGCGCGTCGAGGACGACCAGCGCCGTGATGAGCTTCGTCACGCTCGCCATCGGCAGGGGCGAGCCGTCTCCGGAGGCCGCGAGCACGCCGTTGCCGTCCGTGGTCAGGAACCCGTCGCCGCCCGACACGGCCAGCACCGCCTGGCCGGTGCCCGGCATCGACACCGCCGCCGCCGGACCCGGCGCGACGGCGGGCGCCCGGGAGGTGACCGTGGGAGCCGGCAACGTCGCCGCCGACGCCCACCACACGTACCCGCCGCCGGTGCCCAGAACGGCCAGGGCGATCGCGAGGAACACCAGCAAAGCGATGCGTCCCGCCCGGCCGTCCGACCGCGTGGGACCCGGAGCGTCGTCGAGCAGGCCGGCGAAATCGTCGAGCGTGTCCCGCGTCGTCATGACATCGCCCCGGCGTGACAGATGAAAGCGTTCCCCCCGCGCATGCTTCGAACCTAACCCGGGGCAGTGCCTCACCACGAGCGGAATTTCAAGCCCCCCGGCATCCTGAAGCCCCCGACCTACCGTGAAGGCAATCGGGAGATACCCGAAGACCACACGGGAGGAGCCGACTATGGGACTCGACGACAAGATCAAGAACGCCGCTCAGAACATCGCTGGCAAGGCGAAGGAAGCTGCGGGCAAGGCGACGAACAACGAGCGCCTCGAAGCAGAGGGTCAGGCCGATCAGACCAAGGCCCACACCAAGCAGGCTGGCGAGAACGTCAAGGACGCCTTCAAGTAAGCCGCCCTCCCCGAATGCCCCGGCCTCTGGGTCGGGGCATTCGTCGTGTCCGGGCGGCACACGGGGAACCGCGATAATGACGGCATGACCGCTGCCGTTCCCACCGAGACCCCCACGCTGGTCTCGGGCACCCCCGTCGTCCTGCGCGCTCACGGCTACGAAGCCGCGATCGCCAGCGTCGGCGCGTCCCTCCGCTCGCTCACGTACGACGGACGCGACCTCGTCGTCCCCTTCGACGCCGACGAACTGCGTCCCGCCTACCGCGGCACCACGCTCGCCCCCTGGCCCAACCGGGTGGTGGACGGCATCCACCGCTTTGACGGGATCGAGCACCAGCTGCCCCTCACCGAGCCGAACCGCGGCCACGCGCTGCACGGTCTGCTGTCGTGGGTCGACTGGAACGTCGCCGAGGTCTCGGACGACGCCGTCACCCTCTCGGCGACGGTCACCGCGCAGGCCGGCTACCCGTGGTGGCTCGTGGTGTCGACCACCTTCCGCCTGGGCGCCGAGGGGCTCACCCAGACGGTGCGCGCGACCAACCTCTCGGACACGCCCGCCCCCTGGGGTACCGGTCCTCACCCCTATCTGGTGGCCGGCCCGGGCGCCCTCGACGAGTGGAGCCTGACACTCCCCGCCGACACCGTGCTCGAGGTGACCCCCGACCGCCTGTCGCCGGTGGGCCTCGCCCCCGTCGGCGTGGACGCGGCGCGCTTCGACTTCCGCGAGGAGCGCGTGCTGGGTGCGGTCGAGATCGACCACGCGTACACGGGATTGATCCGGGATGCCGACGCCCGCGCCACCGTTATCGTCACCGACCCCTCGGGTACCGGGGTGGCCATGAGCTGGGGCGACGAGTGCTCCTGGGTGCAGATCCACACCGCCGACCTGCCCGCCGGGCCCGGGACGCCGGGACACCGCGCGGGTCTGGCCGTCGAGCCGATGACCTGCGCCCCCGACGCCTTCAACGACGACGCCTACGACTTCGACACGGGAGTGGTGTCGCTCGACCCGGGCGCCTCGTACGAGGCCGGCTGGACCATCTCGGCGAGCTGACCCGCACGAACGACGAACCGCCCCGGACAGATCCGGGGCGGTTCGCGTCGTTCGAGGGTCAGACGACCTGTGCGCCGCACATGCCGCAGTCGCCACCGGCCGAGACCTCGACGAAGCAGTCGGGGCACATCGCCCGCGTGGGGCGATCGGTGATCGGCGTGGGCTTGGGGCTCGCCGTTCGCCGTTCGGTCTTGGGTGCGGCGGCGCGCGCGCGACGCTGTTCGATGGTCGGGGCCGGCGGCGGCGGGGGAGCGGCCGGCTTGTGCAGCTCGCAGTAGAACCGGACGAAACCGCCG
>NZ_QAJB01000448.1:5731-6396 GCF_003061325.1 Microbacterium sp. HMWF026 | reverse complement strand
TCCCAGGCCTCCGCCCCGGCGTGTCGCGTCGAACTCCCGCCGTTGTGCACCGCGGGGCACGGCAGGGCGCGCCCCGGGCACCGCCGCAGCACACCCCGGCACGACGCCCCACGGACCCCGCGGCTCAGCTGCGGTACATCTCCAGCACCGTCTGCGCCCCGGCCGGCGACGACAGCACCTCGATGGCATCCCCCGCTCGCACCTCGCCCGCGCGACGCACGCGCAGGTACGCGCCGAGGCGCCCCTCGTCCGAGAAGCGCTTCACCCAGCCGCGCGAGGCGGAACCGCCGACCCAGCGCGCGAACGTCGAGCAGGGCGTCCGCGGCATGGTGACCTCGACCTCGACGGTGTCGCCGATGCGCCACACCTCGCCGATGCGCGCGGCGTTGACGTCGAGCCCCTCGACCCGCAGGTTCTCGCCGAACCACCCGGGGGCGAGCTCCCGCCCGAGCTGCTCCTGCCAGAACGCCGCGTCCTCGGCGGCATAGGCGTACACGGCCTTGTCGGGGCCGCCGTGGTGCTTGCGGCTGGCCTGCACGTCCGCGCGGACGCCCAGTTTGCCGACCCGCACGGCACCGTCCACCGGGCGCTTGTCGATCGCGGTCACGCCGATGGAACCGGCATCCGGGTGCAAGGTGTGGACGGCGCAGACGGCGACGAGACGG
>NZ_QAJB01000448.1:0-5706 GCF_003061325.1 Microbacterium sp. HMWF026 | reverse complement strand
CTGACGATGCTAGAGCGTCCTGTGCCCGCGGCGGATCAGGGCGTGTCGAACGACCGCCGCATCACCACGCGGTCACCCTCGAGGGTGCGGATCTCGACCGCCCCGATGTCGGCCGCGGCCAGGTCGGTCCCCGCGCTCAGCTCGGTCGTCGAGCCGGGACCGGCCCGCCAGGTCGACAGCACGCTCGTCGCACCGGCGTCGTCGGTCACGGCGAGCGCGTACGGCCAGCCGCCGGGCGGGGCGTCGAGCACCTCGCCGGTGTACTGGCAGACCAGGTCGATGCGCGTGCCCCACGGCACCGGGGTGAGCTTGACCGAGGCCTCGAGGGGCGCCCCCGCCACGTCGTCGAGGGCGTACACGGCTGTCGGCGTCTGCACCGCGGTGCCGACGGCGATCGCGCCGGGGACGGCGATGGCGACGAGTGCGACCGAGGCCGCGAGCACCCACAGGGTGCGACGGCGGGCGCGACGACGGCGCGCGGCGGCGACGATGCGCTCGCGCAGGGCGGGGTCGGGCGAGGCGACCGGCGCCACCGCGTCGCCGATCGCACGGGCGCGCTCCGCCGAGAGCCGCGACAGCAGTCCCGCGGTGGGCGCCAGCTCCGCGACGTCCGCGCGGCACGCGTCGCACACGGCGAGATGCCGCTCGTACTCCGCGCGGTCCGCCGCCGACAACGCTCCGAGCACGTAGGCGCCGTCCCAGCTCGAGAGACGGTCGTGTTCGTCGGTCACCGGGTCACCCCCCTCTCCTGCAGCGCGAGCCGCAGTGCCCGCACCGCGTAATGCAGCCGCGACTTGACGGTGCCGGCCGGGATGCCGAGCTCTTCCGCCGTCTGCGCGACGCTCCGGCCGCCGTAGTAGGCGCTGACGATCACCGCGCGATGGTCGGGTGTCAGCGTCGACAGCGCCTCTTCGACCAGCAGTGCGTCGAACATGGCGTCGGTGTCGTCGTCGCGCGCCCGTTCGGGCAACTCATCGACGGGCAGTTCGTGGCGACGCCGCGCGCTGCGCGCCTCGTCGATGACGAGGTTGCGCGCGACGGTGTACATCCACGACCTCAGCGACGCGGGGTCGTCGCTCATGACCCGGGGGGTCCGCCAGGCGCGGAGCAGAGTCTCCTGCACGACGTCGTCGGCACCGGCGTGGTCGCCGGTCAGGCTGACGACGTACCGCCAGACGGGGATCGCGTGCGCGTCGTACAGCGCCGTCAGCTGCGCGTGTTGGTCTCGCACCGCGGCATCCCCTCTCCCTCGTTCATGGAGAACACGGGATGCCGGGCCCCGCGGTTCAGTTCGGGACGGCCGCGAGCAGGCCCGACATGAACTGCGGGTCGCCGGTCAGGGCGATGGTGACGCAGACGGCGGCGATCGTGGCCGTGACCACGAACCCGACCAGGGGAACCCAGAACGCCACCCGGCCGCGGCCCAGCCGACGCCAGGTGAGGACGGCGGTCACGAGCCAGCCGACGCCGTAGGTCAGCGCTGCGGCGGCGCCCCACACGTAGCCCGCCGAGAGGTTGGTGTACGAGGCCTGCGAACCCAGGATGCGGGCGGCGGACTCGGCGTAGTTCGGGAAGTCGAGCAGCTGCACGATCGTGGACACGGTCGACACGAGTCCGTAGACGAGCAGGCCGAAGGTGAGGATGCGATCCCACCGCGGACCCCGTACGAGAGGCGACGTCGCGGACGCCGGCACCGGCTCGGGTTCGGCGGCGGGCGCCGGGGCGATTCCCGCGTCGAGGGCCTCGGTCACCTCGGGGCGCTGGATGCGCGCGCGCTGCTCCTCGGGTGTGGCGTACTCGCCGTACTGGGGGCGCGGCGGCCGGCCGGTCGAGGCGTCGTCAGCGCTCACGCGCGACCCCGACCGCCGAGCGCGCGGCTGTCGCGCTTACCGGCGGCATCCTGACGCAGTTCCTTCGGCAGCGAGAACATGAGGTCCTCTTCGGCCGTGCGCACCTCTTCGACGTCGCGGTAGCCCGCGCCGGCGAGCTCTTCGAGCACCTCGGTGACGAGCACCTCGGGCACCGAGGCGCCGCTGGTGACGCCGACCGTCTCGACGCCGTCGAGCCACTCCTGCTTGACCTCGTCGACGTAGTCGACGCGGTAGGCGGCCTTGGCCCCGTGCTCGAGGGCGACCTCGACCAGTCGCACGCTGTTGGAGGAGTTCGCCGAGCCGACGACGATCACCAGGTCGGCGCCGACGGCGACCTTCTTGATCGCGACCTGGCGGTTCTGCGTGGCGTAGCAGATGTCGTCGGAGGGCGGGTCCTGCAGCTCGGGGAAGCGGAGCCGCAGGCGACGCACGGTCTCCATCGTCTCGTCGACGGACAGGGTGGTCTGCGACAGCCACACGACTTTGGAGGGGTCGCGCACCTCGACCGTGTCGGCGTGCTCAGGGGAATTGACCACCGTGACGTGCTCGGGAGCCTCGCCGGCGGTGCCCTCGACCTCTTCGTGCCCCTCGTGGCCGATCAGCAGGATCTCGAAGTCGTCGCGCGCGAAGCGAACGGCCTCGCGGTGCACCTTGGTCACCAGCGGGCAGGTCGCGTCGATCGCTTGGAGTCCCCGATCGGATGCCGCGGACACGACGGCCGGAGAGACACCGTGCGCACTGAAGACGACGTGCGATCCCGCGGGGACCTCGTCGACCTCTTCGACGAAGATGGCGCCCTTCTTCTCGAGCTCGGTGACCACGTGGATGTTGTGCACGATCTGCTTGCGCACGTAGACGGGCGCGCCGTAGCGCTCCAACGCCTTCTCCACGGCGATGACCGCGCGGTCCACTCCCGCGCAGTACCCGCGGGGCGCGGCCAACAGCACCTTCTTGCGGCCGTCGACGGGGATATCCTGGAGCCGCCCGCGACGACCCGGGATGCGGGGAACGGGCAGGTGGACGGCAGGTGAGCTCACCCCTCGATTCTACCGGGGCCGCCCTGGACACCGGCCGAACCCCCTCCCCGGTACCATGACTCCTCTTTCCGCCACCGATCCCCGCGCGCTCCCGGCGCGCGCACCCGAGCGAGCGATATGACCTCCTTCCAGCCCGAGACCGTCCCCGGTCAGGCGCCGCCCGCCGATTCGGTGCACCCGCGCGATTCGCGCACCGACGCCCCCACCTCGGTCTCGCGTCTGAACGACACGATCCGGGGCTTCATCGAGCGCTGGGGGTCGGTCTGGGTCGAGGGCGAGATCACCTCGTTCAACCGCCGGGGCGGCAACGTGTTCGGACGCCTCAAGGACCTCGGCACCGAGTCCACGGTGGCCTTCCGCATCTGGTCGAGCACGCTCGCGCGCCTGCCCAAGGACCTCAAGGTCGGCGATCACGTCGTGGCGTGCGTCAAAGCCGACTACTTCCCGCGCACCGGCGACTTCTCGTTCGCCATCTCGGCCATGCGCCACGTCGGCCTCGGCGAGCAGCTCGAACGCCTCGAGCGCTTGCGCGTGCAGCTGCGGTCCGAGGGCCTGTTCGATCCCGTCCGCAAGAAGAAGCTGCCGTTCCTGCCGCACTGCATCGGACTCATCACGGGCGAGAACTCCGACGCCGAGAAGGACGTGCACCGCAACGCCGAGCTGCGGTGGCCCCGCGTGCGCTTCCGCACGCAGCACGCGGCCGTGCAAGGAGACCGGTGCGTCCCCGAGACCATCGCCGCCCTGAAGGTCCTGGATGCCGACCCCGACGTCGACGTCATCGTCATCGCCCGCGGCGGCGGCGACCCGCAGACGCTCCTCGGCTTCAGCGACGAGCGTCTACTGCGCGCGGTGGCCGCGGCATCCACTCCCGTCGTCAGCGCGATCGGTCACGAGAACGACCGCCCCCTGCTCGACGAGGTCGCCGACGTCCGCGCCTCCACACCCACCGACGCCGCCAAGCGCGTCGTGCCCGACGTCAGCGAACAGCGCGCCCTCGTGGCCCAGCTGCGGGCGCGGCTGACCGGGCGACTCACCCAGCGCGTGCTGCACGACATCGCGCAGCTCGAGCAGATCCGCTCCCGTCCGGCGCTGCGCACTCCGCACACCATGCTGACCTCGCGCGCGCAGGAGCTGTGGATGCTGTCCAACCGCGGCCGCGACATCGTCGACCGCCGCCTCGAGAGCGAAAGGCGTCGTGCGAGCGAGCTCGGCGCCGGGCTGCGCGCCCTGTCGCCGCTGGCGACCCTCGCCCGCGGCTACGCGATCGCTCAGCTGCCCGACGGGGCGGTGGTGCGCGACGCCGCGGACGCGCCCGCGGGGACGACGTTGCGCCTGACCCTCGAGCAGGGCACGCTCGCCGCCCGCTCGAACGGCGCGGTGGCCGACGTGGTCCCGCACGGCACCACCCCTCCTCCCCCGACCGATCCGCTCGACGACGAGGCAAGGGACGGCGGCGTCCCCACCGACGCCGCCTAGAATGGATGCCATGACCGCGACGACCCCCGGCCCTGCCGTCGACGTCGCCTCCCTCTCGTTCGAGCAGGCTCGCGACGAGCTCGTGCGCGTCGTCGCCGAGCTCGAACAGGGCGCACCGACGCTCGAAGAGTCGCTGGCCCTCTGGGAGCGCGGCGAGAAGCTGTACGCCCGCTGCGAAGAATGGCTCCTGGGCGCCAAGCGGCGCCTCGACGCCGCCCGCGGCGACGGAGACGACGACTGATGGCCCGCGTCGTCGCCCACCTCGGGCGCCCCGAGACCCCGCAAGAGACCGCCGACCGCAAGGCCGAGGCCTCGGCTCGGTACCGCTCGAGCAAGACGTTCCGCAACCTCATCGCCGCGCTGCTGGCGACCGTGGGCGTGGTGCTCGTCGTGATCGCCGCCGTTCCCCGCGGCGAGCCGGTCCCCCAGCCGCAGCCCGACGTCCGCGCCCTCGCCGCCGAGCTCGAGGCCGACCGCGGGCGCCCCGTCCTCGCTCCCGCCCTCGACGAGGGATGGCGCGTCAATCAGGCCGGCACCGAGGGCGTCGGCGGCACCGAGGCGTGGACGATGGTCTACGTGCGCTCCGGCGAACCCGGGTTCCTGCGCGTCGCGCAGGGGTTCGACACGGGCGAGGCATGGGTCGCCCAGGTCCTCGACGGCACCCGCAGCACCGAGACGACCGAGATCGACGGCATCACGTGGAACGTGTACCGTCCGTCCAACCCCTCGGGCACCGGCAACATCGACTACGCCCTGGCCACCCCGGCGGGTCCCGACTACGTCCTCGTCTACGGAGACGCCTCCCCCGACACCGCGGCCCTCGCCGCGGCATCCGTCACGTCCCAGATCGAGCAGTTGAGAGAGGTCCCGTGAGCGAGCGCATGACCCCCCGTCAGGTGTGGCAGCAGATGGTGGAGGGCAACAAGCGCTTCATCGCGGGCGAGCCCGCCCACCCCCGTCAAGACGTCGAGCGTCGCGCCGAGCTCGCCAGCTCGCAGCACCCGACCGCGGCACTGTTCGGGTGCTCCGATTCGCGCCTGGCGGCCGAGATCATCTTCGACGAGGGCCTGGGCGACCTCTTCGTCGTGCGCAACGCCGGACAGGTCGTCTCGGACTCGGTCCTCGGCAGCCTCGAGTACGCCGTCGGCGTCCTCGAAGTGCCCCTCATCGTCGTCCTCGCGCACGACGCGTGCGGCGCGGTCGGCGCCGCGATCGACAGCACGGGCCCCGACGCCCCGACCCTGCCCGCCTACATCTGGCGCCAGATCGCCCCCATCGTGCCCGCGGTGCGCCGCGTGCAGCGCGACCACGCCGTCGACGGG
>NZ_QAJB01000051.1:0-2803 GCF_003061325.1 Microbacterium sp. HMWF026 | reverse complement strand
CGGTTGCTGCGCGGTCGGGCGCTGTGTGGTCGGCGTCGGCGGGAGCGGCCTCGTCGCCGCCCGAGGAATCGACCGCCACCAGGAACAGCTCGGGCTGCACCGTGAGCTTGCGTCGGATGTCGGCGTGGGGATCGTTCCACGGGCGGGTCAGTCCCGCCTCGTGCCACAGCGCCACGACGGCATCCTCGTCGGAGAGGGCGAACGGCCGGATGCCGATGCTCATGAGGCGCCCGCCCCGTCCGTCGACAGGAGGGTCGCGGTATCCGTCGACCGCGCGTCCACCCACCGGGCCTGGGCGTAGCGCCGGAACCACGACACCTGACGCCGGGCGTACCGCCGCGTGAGCGCCTGCGTCTCGGCCACGGCGTCGTCGCGGCTGAGGTCCCCGCGCAGCTGCGCGAGAGCCTGTGCGTACCCGATCGCCCGTCCCGCCGTCGTCGAGCGTTCGAGTCCCTCGGCGCGCAACGCCTCGACCTCGTCGATCAAGCCCGCCGCCCACATCGCCTCGACACGCGCGTCCAGCAGCGGGACGAGCTGCTCGCGCTCGACCCGCGTCGCCACGATCCGGGTGAGCGGATGCCACAGCTCCGGCGCCGCGGGAAGGGCACCCCCGTGCGTCTCGCCGCCCTGCTCGAGCACCTCGAGCGCGCGGACGACGCGCCGGCCGTTGCGCGGGTCGATCCGCGCGGCCGCGTCGGGGTCGGCCTGGCGCAGCCGCGCGAAGAGCACGCCCGCGCCGCTGTGCGCCAGCTCCGCCTCGAGTCGCTCGCGCACCGCCTCGTCGCGCGGCGGGAACCGGAAGTCCCACAGCACGCTCGAGACGTAGAGACCGGAACCTCCGACGAGGATCGCATCGGCACCGCGGCCGTGGATAGCCCGGATGACCTCGCGGGCGGCATCCTGGAACCACGCCACTGCGGCATCGTCGGTCACCGCGAGCGCGTCGAACAGATGATGAGGGATGCCGCGTCTCTCCGCGAGCGGGATCTTCGCGGTGCCGATGTCCATCCCGCGATACAGCTGCATCGCATCGGCGTTGACGATCTCGGCGGGACGACCGCTCGCGGCCAGCGACTCGGCGAGGTCGAGCGACAGACCCGTCTTGCCGGTTCCCGTCGCCCCCACGACGGCCCACAGGGCCGGCGCGGTCACACGCCGACGCGGAGCGTGGGGAGCCCCAGGGATACCGCGCGCGGCGCCCCCGCATCGCCCGCGGGAGCGGGGATGCCGCACGACTCCGCTTGCGAGCGGTCCCACGCGTCGCCGGCCCGCGTGCGGCGGATGCGCAGCGGCGCCCCGTCGGGGGCATCGGCCAGCAGGTGGAAGGGGGCGGCGTGCGTCACCGTCACCGAGACCACGTCTCCGGGGCGCGGAACGGGCGACCCGGCGGGCAACTCGAAGTGCACGAGCCGGTTGTCTTCGGCGCGGCCCGTGAGGCGGTGGGTCTCGGAATCCTTCTTGCCCTCGCCCGCGGACACGAGCACCTCGAGCGTGCGCCCCTGCTGCTTGTGGTTCTCTTCGATCGAGATGCGCTCCTGCAGGGCGATGAGCCGCTCGTAACGCTCTTGGACGACCGCCTTGGGCACCTGGTCGGCCATGGTCGCCGCCGGCGTGCCCTCGCGGATCGAGTACTGGAACGTGAACGCGCTCGAGAACCGCGCCGCCTCGACGACGCGCAGAGTGTCTTGGAAGTCCTCTTCGGTCTCGCCGGGGAAGCCCACGATGATGTCGGTCGTGATGGCGGCGTGCGGGATGCGCTCGCGGACCCGGTCGAGGATGCCGAGGAACTTCTCGCTGCGGTACGACCGGCGCATCGCCTTGAGGATGCGGTCCGATCCCGACTGCAGCGGCATGTGCAGCTGCGGCATGACCGCCGGGGTCTCTGCCATGGCCGCGATGACGTCGTCGGTGAAGGCGGCCGGGTGCGGGCTGGTGAAGCGGATGCGCTCGAGACCGTCGATCTCTCCGGCCGCGCGCAGCAGCTTGCCGAAGGCGAGGCGGTCCCCGAACTCGACCCCGTACGAGTTGACGTTCTGGCCGAGCAGCGTGACCTCGATCGCGCCGTCGTCGACCAGCAGACGGATCTCGTTGAGGATGTCGCCGGGGCGACGATCCTTCTCTTTGCCGCGCAGGCTCGGGACGATGCAGAACGTGCAGGTGTTGTTGCAGCCGACCGAGATCGACACCCAGCCGCTGTGGACCGAGTCGCGCTTGGTGGGCAGCGTCGAGGGGAAGATCTCGAGCGACTCGAGGATCTCGAGCTCGGCCTCGCCGTTGTGGCGGGCGCGCTCGAGCATGCCCGGGAGCGAGCCCATGTTGTGCGTGCCGAACACGACGTCGACCCACGGGGCTTTCTGCTGGACCGCGTCCTTGTCCATCTGGGCGAGGCAGCCACCGACCGCGATCTGCATGCCGTCGTGCGCGTCCTTGCGCGACTTGAGGTGGCCGAGCGTGCCGTAGAGCTTTCCGGCCGCGTTGTCGCGCACGGCGCAGGTGTTGATCACCACGACGTCGGCCTCGGTCCCCGCCTCGGCGCGGACGTACCCCGCGCTCTCGAGCGACCCGGACAGGCGCTCGGAGTCGTGCACGTTCATCTGGCACCCGAAGGTGCGGACTTCGTACGTGCGGGGTCCCGCATCGCCCTGCGCGGCGGCGGACGGCGCGATCAGCGTCGGAGTGGAAACGGGGGTCGTCATGATGGATGCCAGTCTAAACGGCGCCTTCGACACCCGCCCCCGGCGCCCCGGGATGCGGGATACGTGCCCTCCGCCCCCGATCCGGCCCGTTCTCGCTATGTTGGAGC
>NZ_QAJB01000447.1:0-2745 GCF_003061325.1 Microbacterium sp. HMWF026 | reverse complement strand
GGAGAGGGGGAGAGAACGAGGGCGGGCGGCGCGGCGCGGCCGTGGCGTCGGAGGTGGTGGCTAGGCTGACCGGCGATGCGCGACAGACTCTGCTCGAAGGTGGGATGCGCCCGCGAGGCGATGAGCACCCTCACCTACGACTACGGCGACCAGATGGCGGCCCTGGGCCCCCTCGGGCGCGCGGGCGACCCTCACGCGCACGACCTGTGCGCGATCCACGCCGACCGGCTCTCGGTCCCCAAGGGCTGGGTCGTCGTGCGGCACGAGACGCTGCGCGCCTGACCTCTCGGGCGGATGCCGTAAGTCCGCCGCTCGCTCAGGCGCGTTCGGTCAGGGCCGCGGCCCGCTCGTTCTCGAGCAGCAGCGCGCGGTACTCGCGGTCGCGCCGCACCGCCGACACGGCCCGGACGAGGATCTCGGCATCCACTCCGGGAACCGGTGAGACGAACGGGCGCACCGCGTGGGAGAGCTCGGCGGCGACCCGCGCGCGGGCCGACGGGTCGAGCGCGTCGGCTCCGCGGACGAATTGCGCGATGCGGGCGGCGAGCCGGTCGGGCAGTCGCGAGACGTCGGCGATAGCGGCCCACGCCTCCATCCCCGGGGGGATGCCGGGCGCAGCCGGGGGGAGAGGACGCGTCCGCGTGCGCTCGCTGGCGGTGCCCGCGAGCAGGTCGCCCAGCCGCTGCGCGCGCGGGGTGAAGATCCCGACCACCGCGGCGATCGCCCCGAGGGTGAACCAGATCTCGAGAACCCCGGCCAACGCGCGGATGAACGCCTGACGGAAGCCCGCCGCGCCGCCGTCGGTGCGCACGATGCGCGCTCCCACCGCCAGCCGGCCGAGGCTGCGCCCGCGCGACAGCGTCTCGACCGCGGTGGGCAGCACGACGAGGACGATCACGATGAGGGAAATCACCCCGATGTTCACCGCCGACTCGGCGATCACGCCCTGATCGATGAGCACGCCGAGCAGCAGCACCCCTCCGACGAGCACCACGGCGCCGACGATGAGGTCGATGACCGCGCCCAGTAGACGCAGGAAGAAGCCGACCGGCTGCACGTCGAGCGCGACCGCCTCGCCCGTGAGGGTTTCATCCGCGTCCGTGTGCACGAGGGCGACCGCGGCCGCGGGGGTCGAGGACGAAGCCATGCGTACAGTTGACCACATGGACCTCGACGCCCTCACGGCCGCCCGGCGAGAGGAATGGGCGCGACTCGACGAACTGGGCCGCCGACGACGCCTGAGCGGGCCCGAGGTCGACGAGCTCGTCACCCGCTACCGCGCGGCATCCGCGGATCTGGCCGACATCAAGACGTCGGCGGGGCGCACCGACCAGGGCGACCACGTCTCGATCCTGCTCGCGCGGACGCGGCTGCGCCTCACCGGCGTTCGCGACAACGTCCTGCGACAGGTTCCGCGCTTCTTCGTGCGGCAGCTGCCCGCGGCGCTGTACCGCGTGCGGTGGATGACCGTGGCGGTGGCGGTGTTCTTCGTCGCCGTGTCGACGATGGTCGCCCTGTGGATCTCGGGCGATCCCGCCGCCGTCGCGGCCCTGGGGTCCGAGAGTCAGCTGCAGGACTACGCCGACGAGCAGTTCGTGAGCTACTACCGCGAGAACCCCAACGCGATCTTCGCGGGGACGGTGTGGACCAACAACGCCTGGATCGCCGCGCAGTGCGTGCTCTTCGGGGTGACGGGCTTCTGGCCCGTGATGGTCATCATGCAGAACGCCGTCGGGGTGGGCAGCTCGGCGGCCATCATGATCGCCTTCGACCGCGCCGACGTGTTCTTCCAGTTCATCCTTCCGCACGGTCTGCTCGAGCTCACGGCGATCTTCGTCGCGGGGGCGGCGGGCCTGCAGATCTTCTGGGCGTGGGTGGCCCCCGGCCGCCGCACCCGTGCCGCGGCGCTCGCCGCGGCCGGTCGATCGCTCGCGACGGTCGCCGTGGGGCTCGTCTTCGCCCTCGCGCTCTCGGGGATCGTCGAGGGCTTCGTGACCCCGCGCGACTGGCCCTGGCCGATCAAGATCGCGATCGGCGCGGCAGCCCTGGGGGTCTTCCTCTTCTACATGGTGATCATCGGCCGGCGCGCGGCCCGGGCCGGCGAGACGGGCGATCTCACCGAGTACGAGGCGGGGACCCCGACGCTCACGGCGGGGTGACGGCATCCGGGATTCCCTCCGTTCAGCGGCGTGTCATTTTTGATTCAATCAAAACTAGCTAGGCTGGTCGCATGCTCGACAGTCGGCCGGATGCCACCGCGGATGCTCTCATCCGCGGTGCCGGGCTGCGGGTGACGGCGACGCGCGTCGCCGTGCTCGAAGCCCTGCGCGACCGGCCCCACGCCACCGCCGACGACGTCTTCGCGCGCCTCGTCGGTTCCCTCCCCGGGACGAGCAAGCAATCGGTCTACAACGCGCTCGGCGACTTCGCCGACGCGGGACTGGCCCGCCGCATCGAACCCGCCGGACACTCCGGCACCTTCGAGCTGCGGGTGGGTGACAACCACCACCACGTGGTGTGCACCCGGTGCGGGCGCATCGACGACGTGGACTGCGTCGTCGGGGCCGCGCCCTGCCTGCACGCGCCGGAGGGCAGCGGTTTCGTCATCGAGACCGCCGAGGTGACGTTCTGGGGCGTGTGCCCCGACTGCCGAGCGGATTCCGAAGCCGAAAAACCGAGAGGATCCCGATGAGCGACACGCTGAACGGATGCCCCGTCTTCCACGACGGCGCCGCCCCCGACGAC
>NZ_QAJB01000446.1:6147-10475 GCF_003061325.1 Microbacterium sp. HMWF026 | reverse complement strand
GGGCCGCATCCACGCGCGCGTGATCGAGAACATCGCCGGACGCACCCTCACGGGCTCGGACTACCTCTCGCCCCCCGTCGTCGAGGCTCTCGGTGCCCTCGCGGGCGCGGTGAGCACCTCTCTCGCGGACTTCACCCACCCCGCGAGCGGACGGGTGCTGCAGTGGGATCTGCGGCACGCCGCCCGCGTGATCGACACCCTGCTCCCCCTCGAACCGGATGCCGAGGTGCGCGGCGTCGTGCGCCGCGCGGCCGACGCCGCCCGCGCGGCCCTGGCCCCCGTCGCCGACGCCCTGCCCGTCCAGGCGGGCCACTTCGACGTGACCGACGACAACGTGCTGCACGCCCCGGGCGAGAGGGTGCCCGACGCGGTCATCGACTTCGGCGACGTGTGCGCATCGTGGCGCGTCGGCGAGATCGCCGTCACCGTGTCGTCGGTACTGCACCACGACGGCGCGACGCCCGAGAGCGCTTTCCCCGCCATCCGGGCGTTCGACCGACTGCGCGACCTCAGCGACGCCGAGCTCGCCGCGCTCTGGCCGCTCGTGATCCTGCGCGGGGCCGTGCTCGTGCTCAGCGGACGCGCGCAGGTGCGGCTGGACGCGTCGAACGACTACGCCTCGGTCGCCCTCGAGCGCGAGTTCCGCATCCTCGAGCGGGCGGCATCCGTCCCGATCCCCGTGATCACGGCCGCGACCCGGGCGGCCCTCGGCCGCCCCCGCGACGCCGAGCCGGCCGTGCCGAGCGTCTCTCCTCTGGGCGCCGGCCGTCACGTCGCGCTCGACACGTCCACCGAATCGCCGCTGAACGATGCGGGCGCCTGGCTCGACTCCGCCACCCTCGACCGCGCGGCCCTCGCCGCGCTCGATGCCGGTGCCGCCGTCGTGACCGCATCGGCGTGGTGCGCCCGCCTCACCGGCACCGCCGACCCGCTGCCCTCGACGGCCGACACCGTGCCGACCGACCTGCTCGTGTGGCTGGCGGCCCCCGTCGACGCCCCCGACGGCCTGGTGTGGACCCTGCCGGACGGCGCTCCCGCGGGCTCGAGCCTCGCCGCCCGCACGCGCCTGTCGGCACGTCGCCCCCTCGACGACCTGACCCCGCCGTTCCGCGCGACGCGCGGGCTCGCCGACGCGTGGCGCGAGGTCGCCGGCGATCCCGGGGCGGTGCTCGGCATCCCGTCCCCCGCTCCCGCGGCCGACGACTCGTTGCACCGCCGTCACGCGGTGGTCGCCGAGGTGCAGGAGCACTACTACACCGCTCCCCCGCGCATCGAGCGCGGCTGGCGCGAGCTGCTCGTCGACGTCGACGGACGCGTGTACCTCGACATGGTCAACAACGTCGCCTCGGTCGGCCACGCCCACCCGCACGTGGTCGAGGCCGGCGCGCGGCAGATGCACCTGCTCAACACCAACTCGCGCTTCCACTACCGCGCGATCGCCGATTACGCCGACCGGATCGCGGCGACCCTGCCCGACGGCTTCGACACGGTGTTCTTCGTCAACTCCGGCTCCGAGGCGACCGACCTCGCGATCCGCCTCGCGATGGCTGCGACCGGTCGCCCCGACATCGTGGCGATGCGCGAGGCGTACCACGGCTGGACCTACGCCAGCGATGCGGTGTCGACCTCGATCGCCGACAACCCCTTCGCCCTCGAGACGCGCCCCGAGTGGGTGCACACCGTGGCCGCGGCGAACTCCTACCGAGGGATCCACCGGGGAGCGGATGCCGTGAACTACGCGCCCGAAGCAGTCGCCGTCATCGACGAGCTCGCGGCATCCGGTCGCCCTGCGGCGGGCATG
The DNA here is from genome assembly GCF_003061325.1 of Microbacterium sp. HMWF026. Classification (NCBI taxonomy): domain Bacteria; kingdom Bacillati; phylum Actinomycetota; class Actinomycetes; order Micrococcales; family Microbacteriaceae; genus Microbacterium; species Microbacterium sp. HMWF026. Next base: position 8,674 of record NZ_QAJB01000446.1, on the reverse strand, counting down.
ATCGCCGAGACGTACTTCGGCAACGCCGGCGGCGTGGCCCTTCCCGACGGCTACCTGAACGCGGTCTACGCCGCGATCCGCCGCCATGGCGGCCTGGCCATCGCCGACGAGGTGCAGGTCGGTTTCGGCCGCCTGGGCGAGTGGTTCTGGGGCTTCCAGCAGCAGGATGCCGTGCCCGACATCGTCGCCGTGGCCAAGTCGATCGGCGGCGGGCACCCCCTCGGCGCGGTCATCACCCGCCGAGAGATCGCGGACCGCTACCGCACGCAGGGCTACTTCTTCTCGTCCACCGGGGGCTCGCCCGTATCCTCGGCCATCGGCATGGCCGTGCTCGACGTGATCGAGCGGGAGGGCCTGCAAGAGAACGCCCGCGTCGTCGGCGCCCACCTGAAGCACCGCCTCGAAGAGCTCGGCATGCGGCATCCGCTCATCGGCACCGTGCACGGATCGGGGCTGTACCTGGGCGTCGAGTTCGTGCGCGACCGCGAGACGCTCGAGCCGGCCACCACCGAGACCGCCGCGATCTGCGACCGTCTGCTCGAGCTCGGCGTCATCATGCAGCCCACCGGCGACTTCCAGAACGTGCTCAAGATCAAGCCGCCGCTGGTGGTCACTCAGGCGTCGGTCGACGTCTTCGTCGACGCGCTGGACCGCGTGCTGACCACCGGCTTCTGACCCGCACCGCCCTTTCCGCCGAACCCCGACCACGCAGACCCGAGGAGCCCGCCATGTGGCGCATGCCCGCCGAAACCGCCCCCCACGAGCGCACGTGGATGGCCTTCCCCCGCGAGGGCGTCACCCTGGGCGAGGGTGCCGAGACCCGCGAAGAGGGCTATCGCGCCTGGACCGAGGTCGCGCACGCCGTGGCGCAGTTCGAGCCGGTCTCGATGGTCGTCGACCCCAGCGAGGTATCGCGCGCCCGCCGCATGCTCTCGGCCGACATCGAGATCGTCGAGGCCCCTCTCGACGAGTTCTGGATGCGCGACGTGGGCCCCACCTTCGTCGTCGACCCGGACCGCCCGGGCACCCTGGGCGCCGTCGACTGGATCTTCAACGGCTGGGGCGCCCCCGACTGGGCCGAGTGGCAGAAGTCCGCTCAGCTCGCCCGCGTCGTCGCCGCGCACGTCGGCGCCGAACGGATCGACTCGCTGCTCGTCGCCGAGGGCGGCGGTCTGCACGTCGACGGCGAGGGCACCGTGCTGCTGACCGAGACGGTGCAGCTCGACCCGCGCCGCAACCCGCACGCCGATCGCGCCCGCGTCGAGGCCGAGATGGCCCGGACGATCGGGGCGACGGATGCCGTCTGGCTGTCGCGCGGACTGACCCGCGACTACGACGACTTCGGCACCAACGGTCACGTCGACATCGTCGCGACCTTCGCCGCCCCCGACCACGTGCTCGTCCACGAGCAGCAGGACCGCGCCCACCCCGACTTCGAGGTCTCGCGCCTGGTGCGTCAGGAGCTCTCGGACGCCTTCGCGGCGCGCGGTCGCGCCGTGACGATCACGGGCGTCCCCGCACCGACCACCCTGCGCGACGAGCACGGCTGGGTCGACTGGAGCTACATCAACCATCTCGTCACCAATGACGGCGTCGTCCTGTGCGGCTTCGGCGAGGAGGCGGCGGACGCGCGGGCGCGCGAGATCATCGGCGAGGCCTACCCCGGCCGGCGTGTGGTGTCGGTCGACGCCCGTCCGCTGTTCGACCGGGGTGGCGGCATCCACTGCATCACACAGCAGCAGCCGACGGTCGGCTGAGGAGTCCTCGCCCGCGCGTGCGCGGACGCACGAGCGGGTACGGTGGAAGCCGGCGAAGCCGCCCGTGAGGGCGCCGCCCCACGCTCATGAACCCGCTTGCTTCCCCTCTCCCGCCGGCCCCGCTCGGACCGGTCCTCGTCGTCGGCGACGGACGCATGGGGCGCGCGCTCGTCGCCGCTCTCCGCGCCGCCGGCGTCACCGCGCAGGGCCCCGCCGGTCGGGGTGCGACCGGGGTCGATGTCCCCGTGGTGCTGCTGGCCGTGCCCGACGCCGAGATCTCCGCGGCGGCGAGCGCGCTGGTGCCCGGCCGCACGGTCGGTCACCTCTCGGGAGCGCTCGACCTGTCGGTGCTGCATCCGCACGAGGCCTTCGGCCTGCACCCCCTCCTGACGGTCACCGGCGCGGGCACCTCGTTCGCGGGCGTCACGGCAGCGGTCGCGGGCACGACGCCCGCCGCCCTCGCCGTCGCGTCGGGCCTCGCCGGCGTCCTCGGGATGACGACGGTGCACGTGCGCGACGAGGACCGACCCGCGTACCACGCCGCCGCATCGATCGCGGCGAACTTCCTCGTGACGCTCGAGGGCATCGCCGAACAGCTGGCCGCGACCACCGGCGTCGAACGCGCCGCCCTGGTGCCCCTCGTGCGCGCCGCCGTCGACAACTGGGCCGCGAACGGCGCCGCCGCGGCTCTGACCGGTCCGGTCTCGCGCGGGGACGACGAGACCGTCGCGCGCCAGCGCCGGGCCGTCCGCGAGCGCCTGCCCGAGCGT
>NZ_QAJB01000446.1:0-6136 GCF_003061325.1 Microbacterium sp. HMWF026 | reverse complement strand
CTACGGGAACGGCCCCCGCCGGTGCGCCACGGGCCGCCGCCGCGGGCATCTTGCCGGGAGGGACGCCGTGAACGCGCGCATCGTCCGCACGGTCGCCGATCTGCGCGCCGCCCTCGCGCCCCACCGCACCGACGGCATCGGGTTCGTCCCCACCATGGGGGCTCTGCACGAGGGGCATCTGTCGCTCGTGCGCACCGCGCGCGCCGAGAACGCGGTCGTGGTGCTGTCGATCTTCGTCAACCCGACGCAGTTCGGCGAGGCCGCCGATCTCGCGGCCTACCCGCGCACCGAGGACGACGACGTCGCCCTCGCTTCCCACGCCGGTGCCGACCTGATCTTCGCCCCCGCGGTGGCCGAGATGTACCCGACCGGATTCGCCACGACCGTCTCGGTGGGCGGGGCGATCACCGGAACCCTCGAGGGGGCCGTCCGCGGCCGCTCGCACTTCGACGGCGTGGCCACGGTCGTGGCCAAGCTCCTGGTCGCCGTTCAGCCCGATCGCGCCTACTTCGGGGCGAAGGACGCGCAGCAGGTGGTCGTGGTGCGCCGCATGGTCGCCGACCTGGGCCTCCCCGTCGCGATCCGCGCGCTGCCGACCTCGCGCGACGCCGACGGTCTGGCCCGTTCCAGCCGCAACGCGCGGCTCTCGCCGGCCGAGCGCGAGCTCGCATCGGTCGTGCCGCGCGCGCTCCGCCGGGCTCAGGATGCCTTCGTCGACGGCATCCGCGATCCCCTGCGCCTGCGCGCCGAGGTCGACACCGAACTGGCCGCCGCCGGTCTCGCGGCCGAGTACGTCGAGGTCGTGGACGCCGACGACCTCGGGCCCCTCGCCCGCGTGGAGCGGCCCGCGCTTCTCGCCCTCGCCGTGCGGGTCGGCCCGGTCCGCCTCATCGACAACGTCACCCTCACCCCCGGCGTCAACGACCGCATCAGCATCGAAGGACGCACATCGTGACCACTCCCCCGGTAACCCTGCGCCGCCTGCGCACCCTCGCCGACGAGGGGACGCCGATCGTCATGGTCACGGCGTACGACTTCGTCTCGGGCCGCGTCGCCGAACGCGCCGGCGTCGACATCGTTCTCGTCGGCGACTCCGGCGCGCAGGTCGTGCTGGGCCACCCCGACACCACCTCGGTGACCGTCGACGAGATGCTCGTGCTGTCCAAGGCAGTGCGCCGCGCGGTGCAGACGCCGCTGCTGCTGTGCGACCTGCCGTTCGGCTCGACCGAGGTCAGCGACGAGCAGGCGGTCGCGACCGCCGTCCGCTTCGTGCGCGAGGGCGGAGCGGATGCCGTCAAGATCGAGGGCGCGAACCCGGCGCGACTGTCGCGACTGCGCGCGATCGTCGAGGCCGGCATCCCCGTGGTCGGTCACGTCGGGCTCACACCCCAGACCGCGACGGCGTTGGGCGGCCTGCGCGCCCAGGGCCGCACCACCGACGAAGCCGTCCGCGTGGCGCGCGAAGCCCTCGCCGTCCAGGCGGCGGGGGCTTTCGCCGTCGTCATCGAGGCCGTGCCCGCCGAAGTGGTCGCCGAGATCCGCCGGTCGTTGGACATCCCCGTCGTCGGCATCGGCGCGGGAGCGGCCGAAGGCCAGGTGCTCGTGATGCACGACCTGCTCGGCATCACCGAGGGCCGCTCGCCCGTCTTCGTCAAGACGTACGCGGCCGTCGGCGACGCGATGGTCGAGGGCGTCCGCGCCTACGCGCAAGAGGTGCGCGACGGCGTCTTCCCCGGACCCGAGCACGTGTACCGGACCGCGCCCGAGGCGGCCGCCGCGGTGCGCGCGTTCGTCGACGGGCGCTGAGGGTAGGCCGAGACCCCCGCCCTCACAGGCGCGGGTCGAGCGGCTCCGACTCCAGCGCGAGCACCCCGAACACGGCCTCGTGCACGCGCCACAGCGGCTCGCCGGTCGTCACGCGGCGCAGGGCCTCGAGGCCGAGCGCGTACTCCCGCGCGGCGAGCGAGCGCTTGCGCCCCACGTCGCGGTCGCGCAGCCGCGCGAGGTTCTCGGGCACGGTGTAGTCCGGCCCGTAGACGATGCGCAGGTACTCGCGACCGCGCACCTTGATCCCCGGCTGCACCAGCCCCTTCTTCGTGCGGGTGAGACCCGCGAAGGGCTTCACGACCATGCCCTCGCCGCCCTCGTCGGTCAGCTGCTCCCACCAGGCCGCCGCCTCGGCGACGGCGTCGGCGTCGGCGAGGTCGACGCGCAGACGCCGCGTGCGGATCACGAGGTCGGGCGCGGCCTCCGCCAGCCGGTCCGCGACCGACAGATGCCAGCCGTGGTCGCGCGTCTCGAACGTCGCGTCCCCCGCGGCGAGTACCTGGAACGGCGCGAAGCGCACGGCATCCGCGGTGTCGACGTACCGGCGGTACGCGTCGCGGAAGCGCTCGACGTCGTCGCCGCGCACGCGCATGCGGTCCGCGAGTCGCTGGACGTCGATCCCGGATGCCAGGGCCCGCTCCAGCACCGCCGACGCCGCCGTGGTGGCCGCGGCCCCCGCCGCTCCCACCGACGCGAAGAGGTCGCGGATGAGATCCCCGGCCTTGGCCGACCACGGCACGATCTCTCCGTCGAGCAGGACCCAGTCCGCGTCGAGCTCGGCCCACACCCCGGCGCGTTCGAGGGCGTCGTCGAGGCGCGCGAGCATCGCGCCCTCGACGTCGGGGGCGAAGAACGCACGGCCGGTCCGGGTGTGGATGACCCCCCGCCACCCGTCTGGCGCTCCGAAGCGGGACGGGTCGCGCGCGACCAGCACCACCGCGCGCGAGCCCATGTGCTTCTCTTCGCAGATGACGTCGGTGACGCCGTGGTCGCGGAACGCCGCGAACGCCTCGTCGGGGTGCTCGAGGAACCCCTCGCGTGCCGAGGTCGCGGGTGGCGACATCGTCGGCGGCAGATAGGTCAGCCAGCGCGGGTCGGTCGCCCAGCGGCTCATCGTCTCGAGGCCGCCCGCCATCTGCTGCTCGGTGATGCTCACCCGGCCGATGGTGCCGGTCTCGACGACCACCTTGCCCCGTACATCGGCGAGCTGCAGCACACGCGCCGCCCGCTGCGGCGCCTCGGCGACCAGCGGTCGGACGGGTTCGTACCAGACGCGCTCGGCGGGGACCGAGACGACCTCGCGCTCCGGGTACCGCATGGCGCTCAGCGCGCCCCCGAACACGCATCCGGTGTCCAGGCAGGCGGTGTTGTTGATCCACTCGACGCTGGGCACCGGGGTGTGCCCGTACAGGACGACCGCCGAACCGCGGTAGTCCTCGGCCCAGGGGTAGCGCACGGGCAGGCCGAACTCGTCGGTCTCGCCAGTCGTCTCGCCGTAGAGGGCGAAGGCGCGGACGCGGCCCGAGGCCCGCCCCTGGTACTGCTCCTTGAGCCCCGCGTGGGCCACGACCAAGCGCCCGTCGTCGAGCACCAGGTGCGACACCAGGTCGTAGCAGAACGTCGCGACCCGCTCGCGGAACTCCTCCGTCTCATCGGCCAGTTGGGCGAGGGTCTCGGCGAGCCCGTGCGTGGGCGTCACCCGGGCACCGCGCAGCGCCCTGACCAGCTTCGCCTCGTGGTTGCCCGGCACGGCGAGGGCAGATCCGGATGCCACCATCCCCATCGCGAGGCGCAGGACGCCGACGACGTCGGGTCCCCGGTCGACGAGGTCGCCGAGGAAGATCACGCGGCGCCCCTCGGGGTGGCGCGCGTCGACGGCGCGACCCCGTTCGTCGCGCTCGATCTCGTAACCGAGCTCGCCGAGCAGGGTCTGCAGTTCGCTCGCGCAGCCGTGCACGTCGCCGATCGCGTCGAACGGGCCGCGCTCGTCGGTGCGGTCGGTCAGAAGGCGCGTGCGTTCGATCCGCACCGCGGCCACCTCGTCCGGCGAGCGGAGGACGTGCACCTTGCGGAAGCCCTCCTTGGCGAGATGGCGCAGGCTCCGCCGCAGCTGGTCGGACTGCCGCTTCACGACCCCCGGCGGGATGACCCGGTCGGTGCGCTCGGCGTTGCGCGCGAGGTTCGTCGATTCCGGCAGGTCGAACACGATCGCCACCGGCAGGACGTCGTGCGCCTTGGCGAGGTCGACCAAGCGTCGCCGGGCCTCGGGCTGCACGCTGGTCGCGTCGATGACCGTGAGGAGCCCCGCGTCGAGGCGCTTGCCCGCGACGTACTGCAGCGCGTCGAAGGCCGCCGGCGTGGCGGACTGGTCCGACTCGTCGCCTGCCACGAGACCGCGGAAGACGTCGCTGGACAGCGTCTCGTACGCACCGAAGTGCTCGCGGGCGAACGTCGACTTGCCCGAGCCGGATGCCCCGACGAGCACGACGAGCGAGAGGGCGGGGATGTCGAGTACGTTCATGCGCCTGCCTCCCGGCGCAGGAGCGCCATCTGCGTGGGGGGACCGAGGACCGCGTCCTCGGCGCCGACCGGACGGAACTCCACCGTGTACCCGTGCCGTGACGCGACCGCCTCGGCCCACGCGCGGAACTCCGCGCGCGTCCACTCGAAGCGGTGGTCGTCGTGGCGCATGGCCCCGGATTCCAGAGTCGGGTACAGGACGTTGTACTCCGAGTTGGGGGTCGTGACGATCACGGCGGCGGGCCGCGCGCCCGCGAACACGGCGTCCTCGAGGGCCGGCAGCCGCGACGGGTCGACGTGCTCGATCACCTCCATGAGGACCATCGCGTCGGCGTCGCGCAGTCGCTCGTCGCGGTAGACCACCGATCCGTGGAGCAGCTGGATCCGCTCGCGCTCGGCATCCGAGCTCTGATCCAGGTGCAGCGTGCGCGACGCCTGCTCCAGCGAACGGGCCGACACGTCGACGCCGATGATGCGCGAGAACGCCCGGTCCTTCGCCAGGCGGGTCAGCAGTGCGCCCGGCCCGCACCCCATGTCGATGACGCTGCGGGCGCGCACATCCGCGAGGGCCGTCAAGACGGCATCCGCTCGCAGCCCGCTCAGGGGCCTGTTCGCGGCTTGCGCCGCGGCCTCGATGGCCTGTGTCACGAGCGACCGGTGGTGCAGCAGGTAGCGCCGCGTGATGAGGTCGCGCTCGGGGTGGTCCGCGAGCCATCCCTCGCCCGCGCGTTCGAGCTTTGCGACCTCGTCGTCACCCACCCAGTAGTGCTTCGCGTCGTCGAGGACCGGCAGCAGCACGTACAGTTGACGCAGCGCCTCGGCCAACCGCACACGGCCCGTGAGCGTCACCGCAGAGAAGCGCGAGTCGCCCCACTCCGGGAAGGCGGGGTCGAGCGGGATGCGCTCCTGCGCGACCGTCCACCCGCACGGGCTGAACAACCGCTCCACCATGTCGTCGTCGCCCCGCACCGACACCACGGGGATCTCGATCCGCAGCGGCAGAGGCGACGCCGCGAGCTCCGGATACGAATCGCTGCGTCCGGTCATCGCCGTGCGGAACACGGCACCGGTCGCCACGGCGAGCATGCTCGACGCGACGTACGGCCGGTCGTTCACGTAATGACCGAGGGCTCCCGCGTCTCCGCGGAACCGCTTGTTGCGCACCAGACCCACGGGGTCGACCTCGAGCATCATCGCGAACGTGCACCGCTCGCGGGACGCCTCGGGGGCGAACACGTGCACGTCGCCGACCGGCGCCGAGAACACCTGCGCGCGGGCGGGATGCTTGTGCAGCAGATAGCCGAGCACGGTGGCATCCACCTCGGAGCCGGTTTCGGGTTCGAGGGTGACGGTGATCAGCATCGGCGCGGCCTTCGCGTGGACATTCGTTCACTTTAGGGGCGCGAAAAGGTGGGCGCGGACGACCTCCGCCCCGAACGCAGATCAGCCCCGCTCGAAAGCGGGGCTGATTTGGTGAAACTGGCGGTGACGGTGGGATTTGAACCCACGGTAGGGGTGAACCTACACAACATTTCGAGTGTTGCACCTTCGGCCGCTCGGACACGTCACCGCGGACAAGCTTACGACACTCTGCGGGATGCCGCGAATCGGCGTGCACTGCGGGCTCCTCAACCTGGGCGAGGCGTGCCGCGCTCCGGAGAAAAGCCGTCGCGGGCCTTGCGCCGGCCCGCGCGGCGCGGTTCTCCGGGTCGACGTCCGGAGCCCGGCACGTCCCCCGGACGCGTGCAGCCGTCCCCCGGACGCGCGCAGCCGGCCCCCGGCACGTCCC
>NZ_QAJB01000445.1:1257-1651 GCF_003061325.1 Microbacterium sp. HMWF026 | reverse complement strand
ACCCCGCGGAAGACGTCGGGCATCTCCAGGTGCGTGCAGTGGCTCGCGCCGGCGAACACGTGCGAGCGGGCGCCGGGGATGCGCTCGACGAACGGCGCCCACGTCTCGGGCGTGGCCTCGTCGAACTCGCCCGCGACGACGAGGGTCGGCACCTCGATCTGCGGCAGGCGGTCGATGATCGTCCAGTCGCGTCCGGTGCCGACGACGTGGAACTCGTTGGGCCCGTTCATGGTGTGATACACCGTCGGGTCGGCCAGCATCTGCGCCTCGCTGTCGACGAAGTCCTCGGGCATGGGCGTGATGCGGCAGACGTGGCGCTCGTAGAACACGCGCGTGGCCTCGACGTAGTCGGGGTGATCGAGGGTGCCGTCCGCCTCGTGGCGGTCGAGGGCCT
>NZ_QAJB01000445.1:0-1238 GCF_003061325.1 Microbacterium sp. HMWF026 | reverse complement strand
TTCTCGGCGGGCAGTTCGGAGCGCAGGCGCGCCGCGCCCTCGAGCCAGAGCTGCATGGATGCCGGGGAGTTGCAGATCATCAGACCCTCGAGCCCCGCGGGTCGGCGCACGGCGATCTCGGCGCCGAGCATGCCGCCCCAGGACTGACCGAGCACGTGGTAGCTCTCGATCCCCAGGGCCGCGCGAAGGCTGTGGAACTCGTCGACGAAGAGCTGCGGCATCCACTGTTCACGCGGAGCGTCCGGGTGGTGCGAGCTGCGACCGCAACCGATCTGGTCGTAGTGCACGACCGTGCGGCCCGTGAGATCGGCGAGCGCGTCGAGGTTGCGGACGTAGTCGTGGGCCATTCCCGGTCCGCCGTGCAGGACGAACAGCGGCGCGGCGCCGGTGGGTTCGGCGGGCTCGGTCAGGCGGGCCCAGGTGAAGCCGTCGTGGAACGGGACGGTGATCTCGCGGTGCATGGAGTCATCGTGGACCCGGTAAAGGTGCGTTGGCAAACCTTTTCTTCGGAATTAACATGGAGGAAACGACGGGACCCCATGGCCGAGACCGACGACGCCCCCCTGGTGGAGCGTGTGACCGAACGCCTCATCACCGCTGTCGCGGTGGGTGAGTTCCTGCCGGGCACGCGTCTTCCCGCCGAGCGCGACCTCTCGCCCCTGCTCGGCGTCGGCCGGACGACCGTGCGGGCGGCCCTCGACGACCTGTCGACGCGGGGCCTCATCGAGCGCCGCCGAGGCCGGGGCGGCGGCACCTTCGTCGCCCAGGAGTGGCCCGACTCGGTGGTGGTGGGCGTGGACCGGTGGTTCGAGGAGCGCTGGAGCGACCTCGTCGACGCGTGCACCGCGAGCTCTCTGCTGCACTCCTCGCTCGCCCGCCTCGCCGCCGAACGACGGACGGATGCCGACCTGGCGACGATGCGCGAGCGGCTCGCCGCCTTCCACGCGGCACCCTCGGGCGATCCGAAGCAGCGCGCCGACAGCCTGCTGCACCTCGCGATCATCGACGCCGCCCACAACACCGCGCTGCGCGAAATCCTGCTCGAGCACGAGCGTCACCTGTCGCTGTCGGCGCCCGCGCACCCGTGGGGCGATCGCGAGAGCCACCGCGGCATGGAGTCGCGCGCGGCACGCGAGCACGACGCCATCGTCGCCGCGATCGTCGCCGCCTCGCCCGACGAGGCAGCGGAACTGGCCCGCCGCCACGTGCAGATCGACCTCGAGCTGTTCGCCGAGGCG
>NZ_QAJB01000444.1:10676-12226 GCF_003061325.1 Microbacterium sp. HMWF026 | reverse complement strand
GCGGTGGGGTGCAGGCATCCGGGGCCGGGGTGTCGGGCGTGGGCCCCGCCAACACCCCGCACGTATCTCGCCGCCGGAGCACCGGCCGCACGGGTGTCGGTGGGGCCGCCTAGGCTGGATGTCAGGGAGTGACATGTCGTCGAGAGCAGGGCGCGCGCAACGCGCGGTCCGCGGTGCCGCCGCGGCCGCCGTGGCGACCTTCGTCGCGACCGTCTCGCACGGCGCCGTCGACTCCGCCCTGCCGTCCGCGATCAACATCGCGGTCGCGCTGTGCCTCGCGACCCCCGTGTGCGTGCTGCTGGCCGGCCGCGCGATGTCGTGGTGGCGACTGGCGACCGCGGTCGTGCTGAGCCAGGCGTTGTTCCACGGCATCCTGGCCCTCGATCTGACCGGGGGCGGCACTGCGGCCACGGCGGCGCACCACGGCGCGACGACCATGGCCTGGGATGCCGTCGCCCCCGCGCACACGATGCACTCGCCCTGGATGTGGGCCGCGCACGCGTTCGCCGCGGTCGTGACGATCGCAGCGCTCGGCCGCGGAGAACGGGCCCTGCAGGCGATCACGCGCTTCGTCGTCGCCGTTCTGGCCGTGCTGCGGCCGTTCCGCGGTCTCGGCGTACGGACCGATGCCGCGCCCTCGGCCCCCGAGCCGCTGCTGCTGACGAGGGCGATGACGGTGTTGTCGCCGATGAGGCATCGGGGTCCGCCGCGCGCGGCGTGACACCCCGACCCCTCTTCCGCGCGTGAAGCGCCTTTTCGGCGCGCGCCCCTTCAGAAAGCAGCACCATGTCTCGCAAGACCACTCTTCGTCGTGCCCTCGTCGGCCTCACCGCCGGTGCGGCCCTCGCGATCGCCGCGCCCCTCGCGGCGTCGGCGCACGTCACCGTCAACCCCACCACCGCCACCCCCGGCAGCTACGCCACCGTGAACTTCCGCGTGCCGACCGAGTCCGAGACGGCATCCACCGTCAAGGTCGAGGTCGACCTGCCCACCGACACCCCGCTCAGCGCGGTGCTCGTCGAGCCCGTTCCCGGCTGGACCGCGACCGTCGAGAAGGGCGCGCTTCCCGCACCCGTCGAGGTCGAGGGCAACACCATCTCGGATGCCGCGCTGAAGATCGTGTGGCAGGCCGACCCGGGTGTGGGCATCGGTCAGGACCAGTTCCAGATGTTCTCGGCCGTCCTCGGTCCCATCCCCGACACCGGGCACCTCGTGCTCCCGGCGACGCAGACCTACTCGGACGGCGAGGTCGTGGACTGGGCGGCGACGCCCGACGAGGTCGCGGCCGACGACACCCTCGAGCCCGCGCCGGTGCTCTACGTCAACGACACCCCGCCGACCGGCGAGCACAGCCACGGCGGACACGGCACCGCGTCGGCTGCGCCCGCGATGGACGACATGGCGGCCGCGTCGACCACGTCGGACGACTCCTCGGGCGTCGCGCTCGGCCTGAGCATCGCGGCGCTCGTGGTCGCGGCCGCGGGCGCGGTGCTCGGCGCCCTGGCGTTCGCGCGTCGCCCGAAGCGCGGCTGATCGTGCGCTCCCGGAAC
>NZ_QAJB01000444.1:0-10660 GCF_003061325.1 Microbacterium sp. HMWF026 | reverse complement strand
TCGCTGCGGCGATCACCGCCGCCCTCGGCGGGGCGACGGCGGCATCCGCCCACGACAGCCTCGTCTCGTCGACTCCCGCCGCGGGCGACAGCGTCGCATCGCTGTCCGAGGTCTCGCTCGACTTCAGCGCCAACCTGCTCGGCTACGACGGCGGAAACATCGTCATCGTGCTCGGCCCCGACGGCCGGCACTACGAGAGCGACTGCGTGGGACTCGCGGGCCCGACGCTCACCCTGCCGGTCGCCCTCGGCGCGCCCGGTGACTACACCGTCGAGTGGCGCGCGGTGTCGTCGGACGGCCACCCCGTCTCGGGCGTCATCCCCTTCACCTACACGGGCGCGAGCCAGTCCGAGGGCACGGATGCCTCGGTGTGCGCGAGCGCGGCCGGGGCGACCGCGGCGCCCGAGGCGTCGTCCGCCGCGTCCGAGAGTGCGGGCATGTCCGGTCTGACGATCGGTCTGCTCGCCGGTGGCGCGGTGGTCGTGCTGGTCGGCGTGCTCGTCGTGATCATCGTGCGGTCGCGGCCGAAGGAGGACTGAGCCGCGGCCCCCTGTAGCCCCGCAGCGCCCGGGGCTACAGGCTGCCGCCGGGCACCGAGAACGTGTCACAGGCGTTGACGCCACCGTCGTGGCCCACGCCGAACCACCGCGTGCGCTGCTCGCTCGACCCGTGCGTGAAGCTCTCGGGGTTGACGACCCCGCCGGACTCGGCCTGGATGTGGTCGTCGCCGACGGCCGACGCGGCGGACAGGGCATCGGCGATCTGCTGCTGCGTCGGCGGCTGCAGATAGGGCGTGCCGTTCTCGTCGACCTGCTCGCTCGCGGCGGCGACCCAGGCCCCGGCGTAGCAGTCGGCCTGCAGCTCGGTGCGAACGCCGTTGCTGTCGGGGCCCGTCCCGTTGTTCGGGTACTGCTGCATCACGCCGGTCAGGTTCTGCACGTGATGGCCGTACTCGTGCGCGAGCACGTAGAGCTGGGCGAGGGGGCCGGCGGTCGTGTCGTACTGCGACCGCAGCAGCGAGAAGAACGTCGGGTCGACGTAGACGGTCTCGTCCGGCGGGCAGTAGAACGGGCCGGTCGCGTTCGACGCGGTGCCGCACGAGCTCGAGGTCGCCCGGTCGACGATGACGAGCTGCGGCTCGCGATACCCGTCGAGGCGCTGCTGCCAGAACTGATCGATGTCGAGCGAGGCGGCGGCCAGGCGGCACGAGTCGTCGGTGTTGGCATCCCGTCCGGTCTGGCAGTCGGCGATCGTCTCGCCGCCGCTCTGCGGACCGGCCGGCGCACCCCCGCCGAGCAACCCGGTCAGGTCGGTGCCGGTGAAGGCCGAGATCAGGAACACCACGATGGCACCGAGGCCCACGGCGCCGCCGCCGACGGCCGCGACCGTCCCGCCGCGGCGCTTCGCCGAGTTGCCGCCGACGCGGGCGTTGTCGTTGAACGTCACGATGGAACCGTACGCCCGCGCGTCGTCAACGTCACGGGGCTGGACATCGGCGCGGAAAGACCGGTCGAGTGTCCACGACACGCCGCCTCGCTCGCGCGCCGCGCGGCGCGCCGTGGACACTCGACGCAGAAGGGCTTCCTACGCCAGGAACTCCCGCGCGGCGACCACCAGGTTCTCGACGCCGCGGTCGAGCGTGGGCTGGAGCACCGGGGCAAAGAACGGCGAGTGGTTCGTCGGGATGTCGCGCTCGATGGTGCCGCCGGCCACGGCATCCGCGAACTTCTGCGGGTCCACCCCGCCCCAGAACCAGAACACCAGCGGTGCCCCCGATTCGCGGGCGAACCACGACACGTCCTCGCTGCCCGTGAACATGCCGGGGTCGACGACCGCCCCCTCGCCGAACGCGCGGCGGAACGCCTCGCTCAGTCGCGCGGTGGCGTCGACGTCGTTGATGGTCGGCGGCAGGGAGTGATCGGTGGTGATCGTGGGTTCCTTCTCGGCTCCGGATGCCAGTGCCTCGGCGCGCACGATCCGCTCGACCTTGCCCATCACGCGCTCGCGCGCCGCGTCGTCGGGGTATCGCAGGCTCAGTTCGAGCTTCGCCTCGGCCGGGATGATGTTGTTCTTCAGCCCGGCGTGGATCGACCCGACCGTGACGACCGCGACGTCGCGGGGGTCGACCTCGCGCGAGACGACCGTCTGCAGGCGCATGACGGTGGCGGCGGCCATGACGACGGGGTCGATCGTGGAGTGGGGACGCGAGCCGTGGCCGCCGCGGCCGTGCAGCACGACGGTCAGGCCGTCCGAGGCCGCCATCTGCGTGCCCGGGCGCACGCCGATGACGCCGGCGGGCAGGGGGGTGACGTGCTGGCCGAGCACGATGTCGGGTTTCGGGTAGCGCTCGAGCACGCCGTCGGCGATCATCGCCTGCGATCCGGCGCCGTACTCCTCGGCGGGCTGGAACACCGCGACGATCGTCCCCGCCCACTCGTCGGTGGTCGCGACCAGGCGTTCGAGGGCGCCGATCAGCGCGGTGACGTGCATGTCGTGGCCGCACGCGTGCATGACGGGCACGGCGTTGCCGGCCGGGTCGGTGCCGCGGGCGGTGCTGGCGTAGGCGAGGCCGGTCTGCTCCTCGACGGGCAGGCCGTCCATGTCGGCTCGCAGCCACACGACGGGCCCGTCGCCGTTGCGGATCGTCGTGACCAGCCCCGTACGGCCGACGCCCTCTTCGACCTCGAGCCCGAGGTCGGCGAGGTGGCGGGCGATGACGCCCGCGGTCCGCGTCTCTTGGAACGACAGCTCGGGGTGGGCGTGCAGGTCGGTGTACAGGCTCTCGAGGTCGACGCTCATGTCCCGAGCCTAGTTCGCGGCCAGGTCCCGCGTCTTTCCCGTCGAGTGTCCAGAACACACCGGATGGCGGGCGCGGGGTACGGCGTGTCGTGGACACTCGACAGGTGGTACCGCAAGGCGAAGACCCCCGCAACCCGTCCGATGCGGCCAGGTGCGGCCGAGATGCTGTGCGCATGACCACGACACACTTCGATTACCTCATCGTCGGCGGCGGGATGGTCGCCGACACCGCCGCGCGCGGCATCCGCGAGATCGACGCGGACGGGTCGATCGGCATCCTGAGCGACGACGTCGACGAGCCGTACACGCGCCCCGCCCTCAGCAAGAAGCTGTGGACCGACGACGAGTTCACGTGGGACAAGGTGCCCCTCGGCACCGCCGACGACACCGGTGCCGACGTGCGCCTGCGCACGCGCGCCACCGCCATCCGCCCCGAGGCGAGGGAAGTGGATGCCGACGACCAGACCTTCTCGTACGGCAAGCTGCTCATCGCCACCGGCGGCACGCCCGTGCCCCTGCCGATCGACGACCACTCCGACGGGGCGCGCGCCCTGTCGTTCCGCACCGCCGAGGACTACCGCGCCCTGCGCGCGCTGGCCGAGGACGTGGACCGCATCGCGGTCGTCGGCGGCGGCTACATCGGATCCGAGCTCGCCGCTGCCCTCGTCCAGAACGGCGTGGACACCGTCCTCATCCACACCGGGTCGGTGCTGGGCGACGCGGTCTTCCCCGCGGGGCTGGCCGAGCGTTTCGAGAAGCTGTTCCGCGATGCGGGCGTCGAGATCGTCGCGGGGTCGAAGGTCGCCGGCGGGCGAGCGGATGCCGAGGGCGTGCGGCTGCAGCTCGAGAATGGCGACGAGGTGCGCGCCGATGCCGTCGTCAGCGGCCTGGGCATCGAGGTCGCGACCGATCTGGCCGAGCGTGCGGGACTGAAGGTGGACGACGGCGTCGTCGTCGACGCGCAGCTGCGCGCGTCGGCGGACGACGTGTACGCCGCCGGAGACGTGGCCAACTACCCCGACCGCCTTCTCGGACGCCGCCGGGTCGAGCACGTCGACAACGCCAACGAGCAGGGCAAGGCGGCGGGGCGCAACCTCGCCGGCGCCGCCGAGGCGTACACGCACACGCCGTACTACTACTCGGCGGTGTTCGGCATCCGCTACGAGGCCGTCGGCACGCTCGACTCCTCGCTCGAGACGGTGGAGGACTTGACGGATGCCGACCACGGCGTCGTCTACTACCTCGACGACGACCGCGTGGTCGGCGTGCTGCTGTGGAACGTCGAGGACGCCCGCGATGCGGCGCGTGCGGTGCTCGCCGAGGCCGACACGCTCACGCGGGACGATCTGGTGGGCCGCATCCGCTGACGAGGGATCCGCGGGCCCTGGGCGTCGCGGCGGGCGACGGGTACCCTGGACCGACGCCGCGATCCCCGTGGCTCGCGAGCACAGGAGCCCCCATGTCGTCGGCCGAACTGCGACTATCCCTCCCCGTCGATGCGGCGGGTGAGGCCCTGACGACGGTCTTGACCGAGCAGGGCTTCGCCGTGCGGCCGAACGGGGCGGGACTGCTCGAGGTCGAGCGGGGGAGCCTCGGCACCACCCTGGTCGCGGGGGCGTTCGCGGGGCAGGACATGCACGTGCGCTTCGACGTCCGCCTGTCCGCGGTCGAAGAGGGGACGCTCGCCGTGTTCGACCAATCCGCGCTCGGCGGGTTCCTCAAGGGGGGCGCGCTGGGCGCGGCCAGGGCTGGCGACGTGGTGACCGAGGCCGCCCGCCTGTCGGGGGCGCGGCTCGCGCAGCAGGGGCTGCTGACGGTGGCGGCGTCGGCACCGTCCGCCGCACCGGTGCCCTCGGCGGCGATGGGCTTCGCCGCGAACGGCTACCCGGGGTACGCCTCGACGGCGGTCGCGGCGCCCCCGGTCTACACCTCGCCCGCGCCCTCATCCGACCGCACGAATCCCGTCTCGATCGTCGCGATCGTGCTGGGCTTCCTCTTTCCGATCGGCGGGATCGTGGCGGGCGCCGTCGCCCTCGCGCAGATCAAGCGCACGGGCGAGAAAGGCCGGGGCCTCGCCCTGGGCGGGATCATCGCCGGTGCCGTGCTCACCGTCCTCGGGTTCATCGCGGCCCTCGCGTTCGTGGTCTTCGTGCTGTTCGGCGCCGGGTCCAGCGTGTCCGACCCCTTCGGCTTCTCGCAGGACGGCGAGGTGACCATCGCGCCCGACGAGCAGGCGGCGGTCGATCCGTCGGTGCTGTCGGTCGGGGCGTGCCTGGATTCGCTGCCCGGCGGCGTCATCGCCGCGGGCAACGTGGTCGATTGCGCAGCTCCTCATGCGTTCGAGATCTTCGCCGGGTTCGAGGTCCCCGACGCGGGGGCGTTCCCCGGCGACGCCGCGATCGAAGAGGCCGCCTTCACCGGGTGCGAGGCCGCCTACCCGGCCTACGTCGGAGCGGCCTACAACGACTCGACACTCAACTACTACTTCGTCGGCCCCACCGAGCAGACGTGGGCGTCGGGCGACCGCGAGATCTCGTGCCTGCTGTTCGATCCGGCGACCGAGCTGACGACGGGTTCCCTCGCCGGTTCCGGCCGCTGAGGCGTCGGCGTCCCGCGCTCGCCTCACGGGGAGGGATGCCGGGGCTCAGCCCCGCGGCGGGGCGGTCGACCCGCGGTCGACCAACTCGAAGGGCAGCGTGCCGCGCCCCCGCGCCGGCTCGGCGCCGTCGAGCTCGTCGAGGACCTCAGCGGCCGCGCGTTCGCCCTGACCGCGGGCGAACTGGTCCACCGTCGTCAGACCGAACCAGCGCCCGAGTTCATGGCCGTCGACGCCGATGACCGAGACGTCCTCGGGAACGCGGAGCCCGAGCGCGCGTGCCGCGAGGATCGCGCCGATCGCCATCTCGTCCGAGGCAGCGAAGAGCGCGGTGGGCGGCGCGGCGGCGGTCAACGCGCGGGTGGCCGCGGCCGAGCCTCCCTCGATGGTGAAGTCGGCGGCTTCGACCCACGCGTCGTCGACGCCGGCGTCGGCGAGGCTCCGGACGAAGCCGCGGCGGCGCAGGGCCGGTACCGACGAGCCCGTGTCGGCGGAGCCGGCGCCGTCGTCGCCGATGTGCGCGATCCGCCGGTGGCCGAGGTCGAGCAGGTGCGCGGTCGCGAGACGGCCGACGGCGAGGTCGTCGACGGTGAGCGTGGTCAGCAGCGGATTGGGGCCGGCGATCGCGACGATGGGCACGCCGAGTCCGCGCAGGTGCGCCGATTCGGCGGCATCCAGTTCGAGGGCGATCGTGATCACCGCGTCGATGCGCTGGCGACGGAGGTGGTCGTCGAAGACGCGGCGCCGTCCGGCCGGGTCCTCGCTGACGCTGTAGAGCGTGATGTCGTAGCCGCGGCGGACCAGGCCGTCCGAGATCCCGGCCAGCACGGTGCTGAAAAACCAGCGGTCCAGGAACGGCACGACCACGCCGACGGCGCGGGTCCGCCCCGTCGCGAGGCTCGAGGCCGAGGCCGACACGACGTACCCGAGCGCATCGGCCGCCGCGCGCACGCGGTCGCGCGTCGCGGCGGACACGGGACCCCGGCCGCTCAGAGCACGCGAGACCGTGGCCGTCGACACTCCCGCCCGGCGGGCGACGTCGTCGATACCGGCCACGGTCTCGTCCGATGAGGGATGCCGCGGCTCAGGCCGCCGCGATCCAGACCGTCGTGTCGGTGGGCAGGCGGTCGCCGTCCAGCGGGCCACTTGCCACGAGGACCTCGCCCGCGGGCAGGTCGACGCTCGCGTCGCCGAGGTTGGCGATCACCAGCACCGAGCCGTTGCGCGCCGCCACGACGTCGTCGCCGTATCCGTCGAGCCACTCCAGCGAGCCGGCGCCGAGGCCGCGCGCGCGGCGCTCGGCGAGCAACGCGCGGTACATCGACAGGGTCGAGGCCGGGTCGTCGACCTGCACGTCGTGGGCCAGGTCGGCCCACTCGGTCGGCTGCGGCAGCCACGAGGCACCGGTGTCGTTGAAGCCGTAGGCGGGGGCGTCCGCGGTCCACGGCAGGGGCACGCGGCATCCGTCGCGACCGTAGCGCTCACCGTTCGTGCGGAACCACGTCGGATCCTGGCGGGCGTCGTCGGGCAGGTCGATCACCTCGGGCAGGCCGAGCTCTTCGCCCTGGTACAGGTACGACGAGCCGGGGAGTGCGAGCATCAGCGCGGTGGCGGCGCGGGCGCGGCGCAGCCCCTTGACGGGGTCGGGCTGGCCGGGCGACTTGGGTCCGATGCCGGCGCCCTGGGGGTTCTCGGCCGTCAGCGCCAGGCGCGAGGCGTGACGCACGACGTCGTGGTTCGACAGCACCCAGGTGCTCGGGGCGCCGACGGCGCCGTACTCGGCGAGGGACTCCTCGATCACGGCGCGCAGGGCTGCGGCATCCCACTTCGTCTCGAGGTAGTGGAAGTTGAACGCCTGGTGCATCTCGTCGGGGCGGACCCACAGGGCCGTCTCGGCCACCGTCGGCAGCCACGCCTCGGCGCACAGCGCGCGGTCGCCGTCGTACTCGGCGAGCACCTCGTGCCATTCGCGCCACACCTCGTGCACGCCCGGCTGGCCCCAGTACGGCACGGCGTCGGCGTCGCCGCCCATCGAGCCGCCCTCGGGGTCGGGCGTGTAGTCGGGCAGGCCCTCGGCCTTGATCAGACCGTGCGCGACGTCGACGCGGAATCCGTCGACCCCGCGGTCGAGCCAGAAGCGCAGCACGTCGCGGAACTCGGCGCGCACCTCTTCGTTGGTCCAGTCGAAGTCGGGCTGGGTCTCGTCGAAGATGTGCAGGTACCACTGGCCGGGCGTGCCGTCGGCCTCGGTCACGCGCTTCCACATGCCGCCGCCGAAGACGCTCTCCCAGTTGTTGGGGGGCAGCTCGCCGTTCTCGCCCTTGCCCTCGCGGAAGATGTACCGCGCGCGCTCGGGGCTGCCGGGGGCGGCCTTCAGCGCCTGCTGGAACCACACGTGCTGATCGCTGGAGTGGTTGGGGACGAGGTCGACGATCACGCGGATGCCGCGCTCGTGCGCGCCCGCGAGCATCGCGTCGAAGTCGGCCAGCGTGCCGAAGATCGGGTCGACGTCGCGGTAGTCGGCGACGTCGTAGCCGGCGTCCTTCTGCGGCGACGTCTGGAAGGGGCTGAGCCAGATGGCATCCACCCCCAGCTCGCGCAGGTCGTCGAGGTGCGCCGTGACGCCGGGGAGGTCGCCCAGGCCGTCGCCCGAGGCGTCGGCGAACGAGCGGGGGTAGATCTGGTAGATGACGGCGGTGCGCCACCACTCCGAGCCCGGTGCCGAGGCCAGTTCGGCGCGCGCGTCTTCCTGCGTGAAAGTCATGCGCCCAGGCTACTGCAAGCGCTTGCACGTTCGGTAGACACGTGGAGTGTCCCTTCGCGCCCCCCACCGCTCCTTCGCGATGTCGAGTGTCCAGGGCACGCCGTCTTCGTCCGCCGGCTCGCGGCGTGTGGTGGACACTCGACCACGGAGCGGCGTCGGGCGGTCGCGCCGTTCCCGCGACGGGACGCCCGGGGGGTGCCGCGATTAGGCTTGACGGGTGCCCGACGCCACCGCCCTCGCCCGCGCTGAATCGCTCATCACGAGCATCCCCGACTACCCCCAGCCCGGGATCGTGTTCCGCGACATCACGCCTCTTCTGACGGATGCCGCGGCCCTGCGCACCGTCGTCGACGCCCTCATCGAACCCTTCGCCGGCCGCTTCGACGCCGTCGCGGGTGTCGAAGCGCGCGGGTTCCTGCTCGCCGGTGCCGCGGCGATCGCCGCGAACGTCGGGCTCATGCCGATCCGCAAGGCCGGCAAGCTGCCGCGCCCCGCCGCCACGATGTCGTACGACCTCGAGTACGGCTCGGCGCGGATCGAGATGCACGACGACAACGCCGCGGGCGCGCGCGTGCTGCTGCTCGACGACGTCCTCGCCACGGGCGGCACCCTCGGCGCGGGCCGCGACCTGCTGCAGGCCGTGGGCAGCGAGGTCGTCGGGATCGCGACCCTGCTCGAGATCGACGGACTGGGCGGCCGCGAGGCTCTCGGCGACGTGCACGCGGTCTTCCACGTCTGACCCCGCGTCGCAGCCGCGCCGCAGCCGCAGCCCTGCACGATCGCCGCAGTACCACCGCCGCGCCGCAGCCCCGCCGCGCGGCAGCCGAGCGCGCCTCAGCCGAGCACGCTCGCGCCGAGCTCGACGGGACTGCCCTCGATGTTGCCGACGATGCCGCGGATGACGCCCGTCCCGTCCTCGCGGCGCAGTCCGTCGTACCAGGCTTGGGTCGCGGCGACGTCGAACGCGTGGGTCTCGAACGCCCGCTTGCGCGCGCGCAGCACCAGGTCGCCCGCCCGTTCGGTGCGGATGCGCTCGTAGCGCCGCAGCGAGTCCTCGACACCCAGCGTCGCGGTGGCGAACACGATGCCGAGCGCGAAGCTGTCCTCCAGCGCCGAACAGGCCCCCTGGCCGATGTCGGGAGCGGTGTTGTGAGCGGCATCCCCCAGGATGGCGACGCGTCCGCGCACCCACGTGTCGAAGGGGTCGATGTCCCAGATCTCGACGCGGTTGAGCGATTCGTCGGGGTCGATGCCGTCGAGCAGCGCGCGCACCCCCGGGGCGCCCCACGAGCCGAACGCGTGCTCGAGCGCCGCCATGCGGTCCTCGACGACACCGGACGGACCGGGCACGTCGACGAAGAAGTAGAACCGGTCGCCCGCCACGGGCATCACGGCGCAGCGTTTTCCGTCGCCGACGTACGTCGTCCACTGCTCGAGCGGTCCGATGCGCTCGTCGGCGGCGACCAGGCCGTTGTAGTTCACGTAGCCCGAGTAGGAGCGTTCGGGACGGATGCCGATGGGCTCGGTGACGTAGTCCCGCACGATCGATCGCGCGCCGTCGGCGCCGATCAGCAGGTCGGCCGTGTCGGTGGTGCCGTCGGCGAAGGTGGCGGTCACGACGCCGTCGTGCTCGGCGACACCGGTCAGCTGCATGCCGAGTCGGATGTGGGCGGGGCCGACGGCGTCCATCATCAGCGCCTGCAGGTCGGCGCGGGCGACGGGATAGGGCCGCTGGCCCGTCTGCGCGGTGACGGGGGCGAGGCTGAAGCGGCAGAGCTCGTCGCCCGTGTGGCCGTCGTAGTAGGCCATGTCGTCCATCCGGCCGCCCAGAGCGGCGACCTGCGGACCGAGGCCGAGCCAGTTGAGCACCTTGACCCCGTTCGACCACAGCGACAGCGCCGCACCGACGGGGCGGTTCTCGCGCATGCGGTCGTAGACGACGACGTCGTGACCGAGCTTCTGCAGGGCGAGGGCGGCGGAGGTGCCCCCGACGCCCGCGCCGATGACGATGACCTTCATGGTTCTCCTCAGCTGCCGCGGTAGGTGGAGTAGGCGAACGGGCTCAGCAGCAGCGGCACGTGCAGGTGGGCCTCGCCCGACGCGGTGAACGCCACCGTCGCTACGGGGTGGAAGGACGCGACCCCGCGGCCGCGGAAGTAGGCGCCGGTGCCGAAGGTGAGGGCGTAATCCCCGTCGGCGAGCACGTCGGGGCCCAGGGCGAGGCGGCCGTCCGCGTCGGTGGTGGCCGCGTCGATGGTGGCGCCGTCGAGGTGGCTCAGCGTCACGGTGACGCCGATCGCGGGGCTGCCGGTGGTGGCATCCAGGATGTGGGTGGTGACGTGCGTCATGCGAGGTGCTCCGGGGCGTCGGGGGTGCGGCGGGTCATTCGGCCGCTTCCGGTTCGGTGGGGGCGGCGTCGGCGAAGGCCGCGCGCAGGCGCAGCAGCGCGATCTCGGCGAGCTGCCGCGTGGCCTCGATGGTCTCGGCATCCGGGTCGTTGG
>NZ_QAJB01000443.1:0-5268 GCF_003061325.1 Microbacterium sp. HMWF026 | reverse complement strand
GCCCCACCCGACCCAGGGATCGGCCAACCGCGTGTGGTGGCCCGAGAGCCTGAACGTGAAGATCCTCGCCAAGAACAACGCCCAGCGCGACCCGCTGGACGAGGGCTTCGACTACCGCGCGGCCTTCGAGGCCCTCGACCTCGACGCCGTCAAGAAGGACCTGCAGCAGGTCATGACGACCTCGCAGGACTGGTGGCCCGCCGACTTCGGTCACTACGGACCCCTGATGATCCGCATGGCCTGGCACAGCGCCGGCACCTACCGCGTGACCGACGGTCGCGGCGGGTCGGGTGCGGGCATGCAGCGCTTCGCGCCGCTGAACAGCTGGCCCGACAACGTCAACCTCGACAAGGCGCGCCGCCTGCTGTGGCCCGTCAAGAAGAAGTACGGCCAGTCGATCTCGTGGGCCGACCTCATGATCCTGGCCGGCAACGTCGCGCTCGAGGACATGGGCTTCCCCACCTTCGGCTTCGCCGGTGGACGCACCGACGTGTGGGAGCCCGACGACGACGTGTACTGGGGCCCCGAGACCACCTGGCTCGGCGACGAGCGCTACGCGGGCGACCGCGAGCTCGAGCGTCCGCTCGCCGCGGTGCAGATGGGTCTGATCTACGTCAACCCCGAGGGTCCCAACGGCAACCCCGACCCGCAGCTGTCCGCGAACGACATCCGCGAGACGTTCGGTCGCATGGCGATGAACGACGAAGAGACCGTCGCCCTCATCGCGGGTGGTCACACCTTCGGCAAGACGCACGGCGCGGCGAGCGACTCGCACGTGGGCGTCAACCCCGAGGCCGCCGACATCAACGACCAGGGCCTGGGCTGGAAGAACAGCCACGGCACCGGCAAGGGCGATGACACCATCACCAGCGGCCTCGAGGTCACCTGGACGTATCACCCCACCCGCTGGGACAACGAGTTCTTCCACATCCTGTTCGGCTACGAGTGGGAACTCTTCCAGAGCCCCGCGGGCGCGCACCAGTGGCGTCCGGTCAACGGCGGCGGCGAGGGACTCGTCCCCGAGGCGCACTCCGCGGGCCGCCGCGAGCCGCGCATGCTCACCAGCGACCTGGCCCTCCGCGTCGACCCGGCCTACGAGAAGATCTCGCGTCGCTTCGCCGAGGACCCCGCAGCCTTCCAGGACGCCTTCGCCCGCGCGTGGTTCAAGCTGACCCACCGCGACATGGGTCCGCGCGAGCGCTACCTCGGCTCCGAGGTCCCCGCCGAGGTGCTGGTGTGGCAGGACCCCGTCCCCGCCGTCGACCACGCCCTCATCGACGCCGACGATGCCGCCGCCCTCAAGCAGCAGATCCTCGACAGCGGCCTCTCGGTGCAGCAGCTGGTCACGACGACCTGGGCCGCGGCATCCACGTTCCGCGGCAGCGACAAGCGCGGTGGCGTGAACGGTGCGCGCATCCGCCTCGAGCCGCAGAAGAGCTGGACGGTCAACAACCCCGAGCAGCTGGCATCCGTGCTCGAGACCCTCGAGGGCATCAAGGCCGAGTTCGACGCGAAGGGCGAGAAGAAGGTCTCGATCGCCGACCTGATCGTGCTCGCGGGCAACGCGGGTGTCGAGCAGGCCGCCCTCGCCGGCGGCGTCGAGGTCGAGGTGCCGTTCACCCCGGGCCGCACCGACGCGTCGCAGGAGCAGACCGAGATCGAGTCGTTCCGCTGGCTCGAGCCGATCGCCGACGGCTTCCGCAACTACGCCTCGCGCGAGACGCGCCTGCCGGCGGAGTTCCTGCTGCTCGACAAGGCCAACCTGCTGACCCTCACCGCGCCCGAGATGACCGTCCTCGTCGGCGGTCTGCGCGCGATCGGCGCCAACTGGGACGGCTCGGATTGGGGCGTCTTCACCGACACCCCCGGTGCCCTGACCAACGACGTCTTCGCGAACCTGCTCGACCTGGGTACGACGTGGAAGCCCCTGGATGCCGGCAAGCACGCGTTCCTGGGCACGCGCGACGGGTCGGGCGAGAAGGTCGGCGTCGGCACCCGCGTCGACCTGGTGTTCTCGTCGAACTCCGAGCTGCGCGCGCTCGCCGAGGTCTACGCCTCGGACGACGCGAAGGAGAAGTTCGTGCGCGACTTCGTGGCCGCGTGGCGCAAGGTCACCGAGCTCGACCGGTTCGACCTGGTCTGAGCGCGGTTCGCTGCGGCTCGGTCGTCGCGGCATCCGGAAGGCCCGTCCCCTCTGGGAGCGGGCCTTCCGTCGTCGGGGGCAGCGGACCCCTCGTCCCACTTTTGGTCGGTTGCGGGTGCGTAGGGCGACCATTTGTGGGACATGCGCCGTCAAAAGTGGGACGAGGGGTCGCCGGGGTGGGTAGCGGACCCCTCGTCCCACTTTTGGTCGGTTGCGGGTGCGCGGGGCGACCGAAAGTGGGACATGCGCCGTCAGAAGGGGGACGAGGGGTCGCCGGGCGACGAACGTCAGGCGCGCGAGAGGCGGCGCAGGCCCTCGTCGATCGACACCGCGGGCGTCCAGCGCAGGTCGCGGCGGATCTCGGTCTGATCGAACCAGTGCGACGTCGACAGCTGCTCGGCGAGAAAGCGGGTCATGGGCGGCTCGTCCTGGCCCGGGCGCACCGCCCACACGCGCTCGATGAGCGATCCCGCGGCCTTCGCCAGACCCGCGGGCACGCTGAACCGCGGCGGCGTCACGCCCGAGGCGCGGCAGATCCCGGCCAGCAGATCGCCCACCGGGCGCGGTTCGCCGTTGGTCAGCACGTAGGCGCGACCGCTCACGTCGTCGACGCGCGCGAGGGCGGCGACGATCCCGGATGCCGCGTTGTCGACGTAGGTCGAGTCGATCAGCGCCGTGCCCCCGTCCAGCAGCGGCAGCGTTCCGCGTCGGGCCCGCGCGACGACCCGCGCGATGAGCTGCGTGTCGCCCGGTCCCCACACCAGGTGCGGCCGGATCGCGACGAGCGCCGTGCGAGCGCCCGCCCGTGACAGCGCGAGCAGCTCGGCCTCGGCCTTCGTGCGGGCGTACTCGCCGTGCGCGGCGGACGGATCGGCCGGTTCGGCTCCGACCCCGGCGAGGGCGTGCCCCGCGTGCGCGACCGACGGCGACGACACGTGCACGATGCGCGTGACGCCCGCGTCGGCGGCGGCGTCCAGCAGCGTGCGGGTGCCCTCGACGTTCACCTCGCGGAAGTCCGCCGGGTCCCCGGCCAGCGAGACCTTCGCGGCCAGGTGGACGACGCCGTCGATTCCCGAGAGGGCGGATGCCACGGCATCCGGATCCGTCACCGAACCGCGCCGGTCGTCGGCGCCGGCGACGCCCGGGGGGCGACGCTGCAGCGTGCGCACCGTGTGGCCGGCCTCGAGCAGCGCGCCGACGACGGCCCGGCCGAGGAACCCGGACGCGCCGGTGACGAGGACCTTCACAGCGCCGTCGGCTTCTCGCCCGAGAGGACGCGCTCGGCCCAGGCCGCGACGCGGGAGCGGTCGATCTTGGAGTTGTGGCGGATGTCCGTCGGCAAGGCGGGCACCACCAGCACCGCGGCCAGGCGCTGCGCGGTCGCCGCGCGCACCGCGTCGGTCAGATCGGGCGATGCCAGCCCCGGGCGGCGGTCACCGGTCTCGGCGACCGCGACCACCACCTGACGACCCGCCGGGCCGACGCCCACCGCCGCGGCGCGCGAGACGCCGTCGACGGTTTCGACGTCCTGCTCGACGCCGACCGGCGTGACCGGTCCGTCCGCGGTGGTGATGACGTGGGGGAGGCGGCCCTCGACCCACAGGCGCCCGTCCGCGTCGATATGACCGACGTCGCCGGTGCGGTGCCAGCGCTCGTCAAGGCCGCGGCGGGCCTCGCGGTCGGTGAGGTGCAGGCGGAAGTACCCGCGCTTGAGGTGCGGAGCCGAGATGACGATCTCGCCCGTGACACCGGTGTCGGTGGTGGGCTCGCCGCTCGCGCGACCGAGGGCGTCGAGGGCGGAGATCCGCACCTCGCCCGTGCCCAGGGGACGGCCGACGCAGACACCGCGGTCGCCCCGCGCGGCCTCGATCTCAGGCAGCGTCACATCCGCCACCAGCAGGCACTCGGTCATGCCGTAGGGCGTATGCGCCGTGGCGCTCGGCATGAGCGCCTGCGCGCGACGCAGCAGATCGACGCTGACGGGGGCGCCGGTGGACAGGAACGTCTCGACGCGTCCCAGGGCCGCGCGATCGGCATCCGTCAGCTCCGCAGAGGTCGCGACCACGTTGGCCACGGCCGCGGGCGAGAGGAAGACGATGCGCGCGTCCGAGGCGCGCACCGCCGCGGCGACCGCGGCCGCGGTCAGCGTGCGCGGGGCCGAGACGTCCATGTCGGGCGTCGCCGAGCGGGTGCCGAGAGCCGGGCCCAGCAGGGCGAACGGGGCGAAGCCGGTGACCAGGCCCGTCTCGGCGGTGACGCCGAAGTGCGCGGCGAGGGTGTCGCGCAGGGCGATCAGCTGCGCGTGCGTGTACACGACGCCCTTGGCCGGCCCCGTCGAGCCCGAGGTGAAGAGCACCGCGGCGTCGGCGTCGGCGGGGGGCGGCTCGGGCAGGGTGCGTCCGCGACCGGCGCGGGCCAGGTCGGACAGACTCGCCTCGACGCCCAGGGCGCGGGACGACGCGGCCGGAAGCGCCGCCGCCGAGATGCGGCGACCGGGCCAGCCCAGGGCGCGCGCGGCCGCGAGGCCGGCCGTCTCGCCGATGACCACGTCGGGCACCGCACCGCGCACGGCGCGGGACAGACCCCGGATGCCGAGACCCCGGTCGGCCACGACCACCACGGCGCCGATGCGCAGGCACGCGTAGAGGGCCGCGGTCAGCGTCGGACCCGGTTGCACCAGCAGCGAGACGCGGTCGCCCGCGCGGACGCCGAACGCGTCGAGACCGGCCGCGATCTCGTCGACGCGCGCGGCCAGCTGACGCCAGCTCACCCGCAGCGGCTCGGCTTCACGGGTCGTGCTCATGTCGATCACGGCGGTGTCGTCGTCGGCCCGTCGGGAGACGAGGGCGTCCCACAGGCGGCCCGTGTCCTTGGCGGCCGGCGCGGCCGTGCGGGACGAACGACGGGTGCGCGGCGGTGGGGCCGCGGCATCCGTCACCTTCTCGTCGAGCCAGTCCAGGACGACGTCGGCGTAGGGGCGCTCCTCGGCGATCAGGTGCCCGGCGCCCTCGAAGCGGTGGACGTCGGCGTGCGGCATCCGCTCGGTGAGGTCGTCGAGGTGATCCTCGCCGAAGACGGGGTCCTTCGGTCCGCGCAGCAGCAGGGCGGGCACCTGATCGCCGAGG
>NZ_QAJB01000442.1:2285-2961 GCF_003061325.1 Microbacterium sp. HMWF026 | reverse complement strand
GCGCCGGGGGGTCTGGCACGGGGGTTGTGGGGTGCAGACCCTTCGGGCACAATCGCGCGCCCGCCCCTGACGCGGGGCGCCCGAGAGAACGCTCCCACCCGCGCGGCCTCCTCGCGATCCCGGCCGGATTGTCAAGGGCCTCGGCATCCCCCGCGTTTCCGACGCACAGTTCCCGGGTGTCCCCCACTCTGATCGCCCCCGTCCCCGCCGCGCCCGCCGACGAGGCCGACTCCCGAGGCCTGCCGTTCACCCCTCGGGGGCCGGTCAGCGCGGCGGTCCTGGAGCACCTGGTCGACGGCACCCCCTCGGGACACACCGCCCTCGCCGACGCGGCCGTCCTGGCATCCGCCGACATCGAGCGCGACGACGACCTGCAGCTCGCCCTCTTCGCGCTGTACGCCTCGGCCTACGGCTCCTTCCGCGCCCTGCGCGCCGACCTCGAGTGGGACCCCGCTCTGATCACCACTCGCCGGATCATCGAGGACGCCTTCGAAGCGTCGCTGCGGCGGAGCGTGAGCCTGCCCGAGCTGCCCGCCGCGACGACGGATGCCGTGGCCCGCGCGCTCTTCGCGATGACCGGCGCCGAGGGCGGTCCCAGCCTGTCGCGGCACCTCGCGCGCAAGGCGACCGTCGAGCAGGCGCACGAATTCCTCGTGCACCGCACCGTGTACACGCT
>NZ_QAJB01000442.1:0-2275 GCF_003061325.1 Microbacterium sp. HMWF026 | reverse complement strand
CTCGTGGGCGATCCCCCGCCTCACCGGTCGTCCCAAGGCCGCCCTCGTCGAGATCCAGTCCGACGAGTACGGCGCCGGCCGACCCGAGCGGATGCACGCGGCCCTCTTCGCGCGGGCGGTGCGCGCCGCGGGCCTCACCGACACCTACGGCGCCTACATCGACGACGTGCCCGCCGTCACGCTGGCCTCGCACAACACGATGTCGATGTTCGGGCTCAACCGTCGACTTTTGGGCGCGATCGTGGGACACCTCGCCGCCTTCGAGATGACCTCGTCGATCCCGAACCGCCTCTACGCCGAGGGGCTGCGGCGCCTCGGGTTCGGCGACGACGTCTGCGAATACTTCGACGAGCACGTCGAAGCCGACGCCGTGCATGAGCAGATCGCCGGCCGCGATCTGGCGGGAGCCCTCGCCGAGGACAGGCCCGACTTGCTCGCCGACATCGTCTTCGGAGCCGCCGCCTGCCTCGAGGTCGACGACCGCGTCGGACGTCACATGCTCGACCGCTGGTCGCGCGGGCAGTCGTCGCTGCGCACCGAGGACGAGCGATGAGCGACGACCGGGTGACAGTGACCGCCTACCCCGACGGTCCCCTCCTGCTACGCGGCGACGCCCGCGTCGTGACCGACGACGGCGCCGAGCTGCCGCGCGCCCGCCGGACGGTCGCCCTGTGCCGCTGCGGACTGTCGACGATCAAGCCGCTGTGCGACGGGACGCACAAGGCGTCGGGCTTCCGCACGGATGCCTGAGGAGTCGGAGCGATGCGCCTGGACGCCGAGTACGTCCTGCCGCTGCGCTGGGACGACGACCGCGACCTCGACGACCTCGCGTCGTACCTCGACGAGGTCGTGCGCTGGATCGACGTGACGGTCGTGGACGGCTCCGAGCACGCCCGGTTCGCCGCGCACGCCGCGGCCTTTCCCCCGCGGGTACGCCAGGTCGCTCCCGCGTCGCGCCGGGGCAACGGCAAAGCGTGCGGTGTGGTCAGCGGTCTCGCCCTGGCCCGGCATGAACGGGTCGTCATCGCCGACGACGACGTGCGCCACGACAGGTCCAGCCTCATCGCGCTCGTGTCGGGATTGCGGGATGCCGATCTCGTCGTCCCGCAGAACGTCTTCGTTCCGGGTCCGTGGCATGCCCGCTGGGACACCGCGAGGTCACTCGTGAACCGCTGCGCGCGGAACGACTACCCGGGGACGTACGCGGTGCGCCGGTCGATCCTCGCGGGCGGGTACGACGTGGAGACCCTCTTCGAGAACCTCGAGATGGAAAGGACGGTCCGCGCACGCGGCGGTCGAGTGCGCCGCCGGCCCGACCTGTTCGTCCCGCGCCGGCCCCCGACAGCACGGCAGTTCCTCGGTCAGCGCGTCCGCCAGGCGTACGACAGCCTCGCCCAGCCGATGCGGATGGGGGGAGAGCTCGCCCTCGCGCCGGCGATGTTCGCGCTGCGGCGCCGGCCCGGCATCCTGTGTCTGCTCTTCGGCGCAAGCATCGTCGCCGCCGAGATCGGGCGACGCCGCGACCACGGTCGCGACGTCTTCTCCCCGTCCGCCGCCCTGTGGGCTCCCCTCTGGGTCGCCGAGCGTGCGGTGACCATCTGGATCGCTGTGGCGCTGCGCCTGCGCGGCGGAGTGCCCTACGCCGGCCGTCGGATGAAACGGGCGGCCACCCCGCTACGTCGGCTCCGACGGGCGACCGAGGGTGCGTGAGGCGCAGGTGAGCGCAACGGAACCGGAACGATCCCAAGATGCGGCCGCACGCTCGACCGCGTCGCGCGCACGCGGCGACGCCCCGCCCCCCTTCACGGGGACGCGGGGCGTCGGGACAGCGTCAGATGTCCTCGGGGGCGAGATCGCCCTGTCCCTCTTCGCCGAGCTCGACGACGCCGGGGTCCTCGCCCTGCGAGTCCGTGCCCGTGGACTCGGGGTGCAGGTCCTCGAACGGGATCTCGGTCTCGCCGTCGGCGATCTCGGCCGGGTCGGCCCCCGTCGCGGTCGCGGGGTTGATGTCGTCCGGGTCGGCGCCCTCGTCGAGGGCGGTCGTGGCATCCCATTCCGCCTGAGCGGGGTCGAGCGCGGGATCCGGCTCGATGGAGGTGTCGCCGTCGCGCAACGGCTGCACGCCCGCGATGCCCACGTCGGCCGCGGGGGTGGTCGCGTCGGGGGTCGGGTCGATCGAAGCGTCGCTCATGGGGGTCCTTCCGTCGGACGCGGTGACCGCCGGGACCGGCGGTGTCTCCCATCCAACGTCGCGGGGCGCCCTCCGCCCCGACCC
>NZ_QAJB01000441.1:3263-4182 GCF_003061325.1 Microbacterium sp. HMWF026 | reverse complement strand
GCCATTCGTCGGGGTCGAGTGCACCGAGCTCGACCAGACGCACCAGGTCGCGGACGGGCTTCTGCACGCCGAGGGCGAGTCCCGGCCCGCCCGCCCGCGCCGGTACCTCGCGCGCGGCGAGCTCGGCCTCGAGGGTGGCGACCTGCCGCGAGTCGTGAGCGATCACCGCGCACGCCCCCCACGGCACCCCGTCGAGGACGTGTCGTTCGCGCAGGAGCCGCGCGATGGCGTCGGCCTCTTCGGCCGGCGACCGCAGCAGATACGTCCGCACCGAGCCCTGCGGGGCGGCGCCGACCGGAGCACGGCGGTGTGCGACCACCCCCGCGGCGCCGATGCGCGAGGCGACCTGCCGCACCAGGTCGATCTGCTCGGGCGTCCCCCGATGCGGGGTGCCGAGGGCGTGCGTCGCGCCCAGCTCGCGCGCGAGTCGGGCGAAGTTCTCGGGCGTCGCCCCGCGGAAGGCGCCGGAGCCGACATCGGGGTCGCCGAACGCCACCACCCCGATACCGAGCAGGCGGCACGCGCGCAGCAGGTCGATCCCCCCGGCGGTCAGCTCTTGCGCGTCATCGACCAGCACGCAGCGCAGCGATGAGAACCGGCCGAGTAGCGAACGGTCGACCCGTGCGTCGTCGAGCACGGCGACCGCCTCGCGGGCCAGATCGGCGGCGTCGCGATGCGCCCCGCGCATCTCGGCGCGCACGGCCCGGTACTCGTCGGCGAACGACGCCAGCGACGCCCACACGGGCAGATCGTGCCGCTCGGAGAGGTCGACGAGCTCGGCCGAGGACACGCCGAGGTCGGTGCACTCCGCGAGGAAGGCGCGCAGATCGCCGCGGAACCCGCGGGTGGCGCGGATCGCGGCGCCGAGCCACTCGGGCCACCGCGACGCCCCCTCGAGCTCGTCGAGCGCGTCGCCCTC
>NZ_QAJB01000441.1:0-3248 GCF_003061325.1 Microbacterium sp. HMWF026 | reverse complement strand
CGACGCCACGGTCCGCTGGTCGTCGTCGAGATCGACACCGACCGCGGTCGCGACGTCGGGGGCGACGGCATCCGGAATCTGCATGCGTCCACGCTAATCGCGACCTCCGACATCGCCCGCGGGCACGCGGCGTTCGCCTTCCGCGAAGCCGCGCCGTCGACGGGTCGTGGTGTCGGAGGCCTGCCCTAGAGTCGAATCACGCGCCGGGCCGACCGCGGCCCGCGGGGAAAGGACGCATCGTGGAGATCCGCATCGGCATCACCAACACCGGCCGCGAGCTCAACTTCGAGACCAGCGAGAGCTCGGACGCCGTCAAGTCGGCCGTCGCCTCGGCCCTCGACAGCTCGGCCAGCCACGTCACGTTCACCGACGTCAAGGGCAACTCGTACCTCGTCCCGACCGCCAACCTCGCGTTCGTCGAACTCGGCACCGAAGAGTCGCGTCGCGTCGGTTTCGTCGCCTGACGACAGACCCGTGCAGATCCTGCTCGGTCTGATCATCGGCGCGGTCGTCGGCCTCGCCGCTCACTTCGCGCTGCCCCACCGGCAGCTGCGCGGGGCGGCGCTCGCCCCTCTCGCGGGGGCGGCGGCCGCGGCCGTGGTGTGGACCGCCCTCACGTGGGCCGGGCTGGGCGTCGACTCGCCGATCCTCTGGTTGGTGGCCGTGCTGGCTCCCGCTGCGACGGTCCTCGCGCTGATCCCGGTGCTCTCCCGCTCGCGCCTCGCGCGCGACGAGGCCGACCGCGCGCGCATCGGCGCCTGACGGCACCGGCTCGCGGCGGGGGCGATTGACGCGCTCGGCACGGGCGACTGACGAGCCCGTCTCGCCGCGCCGATTCGCGACTCGGCTCCACGCCGCGGGCGACCGACGCGCTCGGCGCAGGCCACCCGGTCTCAGGCCGCGAGGCCCATGGCATCCATCCGCCGTGCGTGCGCACCCATCAGCTCGCTGAACACGGGCTCGACCTTGGCTTCTTCGTCGCGGTCGAGGTGTCCGCGCCGCAGCGCGGCGCGCGCGACCAGCAGCGTGTCGCCCACGAGGCGGCGGCCCCACAGCGCCAGCAGCCAGCGCCACTCCTCGTCGCTGTCGATCGTCGCGCCCAGGATCTCGACGATCGCCTGACGATCGTCGTCGGCCTGCAGGATCCGGGCCACGCGTTTGCCGGTGTCGCCGTAGCTGGACGACAGTGCGAGGTAGAAGTCGTCGAGCATGCCCGCTGTGATGTGCACGGTGAGCATCGTCTCTTGCGGGCGCACCCCGTGAGTGTTGCGACGGAACGCGTCGAGCGACTCGCGGAACGGCAGCATGAGCTGCGTCGGATCGGCGCCGCGCTCGCGGATGAGCGCGACGAGCTCCTGATGCTTGATGAGCGCCGCGCCGGCCGCGCGCGACAGCGACTCCTTCTCGGCGAGCTCGGGGGTCAGGGCGATCAGCTCGCTGAGCGTCTCGAAGAAGCCGAGCTGCAGGTATGCGGCCTGACCGAGGAAGGTCTCGACGTCGGGCGCGAGCTCGGCGAAGTCGACGCGCATGGCCTCGCCCAGGTCTCCGCGCGAGCGCAACTGGAGCGTGCGGCCCACCGGGCGCTGACGACGACGGAACCACTCGAACACGCCCCCAGCCTAGGCGTCGGGGGCCCGCAGAAACACGCCGGGTAGAGTGGACACGCCCCGGCGATGGATCGGGGCCCCGCGCCTGAGGACGAGTGAGGCGTGGATACGACTCCCCCAGGCGGTCTCTCGCCGCCGGAACAGGCACGCACAATGACGACATTCGCCGAGCTCGGCATCGACCAGGACATCGTCGATGCCCTGGCATCCAAGGGCATCATCGACGCCTTCCCCATTCAGGAGCAGACCATCCCCCTGGGCCTTCCCGGACAGGACATCATCGGTCAGGCCAAGACTGGAACCGGAAAGACCTTCGGCTTCGGCATCCCCGTCGTCCAGCGACTGGGTCTCGACCCCGAGCCCGGTGTCAAAGCGCTCATCGTCGTGCCCACGCGCGAGCTCGCCGTCCAGGTCTACGAAGACATGGACATGCTGACCTCGAACCGCTCCACGAGCGTCGTCGCGATCTACGGCGGCAAGGCGTACGAGGGGCAGATCGACCAGCTCAAGGCGGGCGCGCAGATCGTCGTCGGAACGCCCGGTCGCCTCATCGACCTCGCCAACCAGCGTCTGCTCGACCTGTCGCACGCGACCGAGGTCGTGCTCGACGAGGCCGACAAGATGCTCGACCTCGGCTTCCTCGCCGACATCGAGAAGATCTTCTCGAAGGTCCCCGCGGTGCGCCACACGCAGCTGTTCTCGGCGACCATGCCCGGCCCGATCGTCGCCCTGGCGCGCCGCTTCATGTCGAACCCCATCCACATGCGCGCCAACGACCCCGACGAGGGCCTCACGCAGGCGAACATCAAGCACCTCGTCTACCGCGCGCACTCGCTCGACAAGGACGAGGTCATCGCCCGCATCCTTCAGGCCGAGGGGCGCGAGAAGGCCGTCATCTTCACCCGCACCAAGCGCGCCGCGCAGAAGCTGGTCGACGAGCTGGGCGACCGCGGCTTCAACGCCGCCGCCGTCCACGGCGACATGAGCCAAGAGGCCCGCGAGCGCTCGATGGCCGCCTTCAAGGCCGGCAAGAAGGACGTGCTCATCGCGACCGACGTCGCCGCGCGCGGTATCGACGTCAACGACGTCACCCACGTGATCAACCACACGATCCCCGACGACGAGAAGACCTACCTGCACCGCGCCGGCCGCACCGGCCGTGCCGGCCGCACCGGTATCGCCGTCACCTTCGTCGACTGGGACGACGTGCACAAGTGGGCGCTCATCAACCGCGCCCTCGAGTTCGGTCAGCCCGAGCCGACCGAGACCTACTCGTCGAGCCCGCACCTCTTCACCGACCTCGACATCCCCGAGGGCACCAAGGGCCGCCTGGTCACCGCCCCCAAGGCCGTCGCGCCCAAGCAGGTCGAGAAGAAGAGTGAGGGCCAGGATGCCGACGGCACCCGCGCGCCGCGTCGTCGCCGCCGGGGAGGCTCGTCGTCGGGCGCTCCGGCCGAGGGCGGCTCGACCGAGCGCGGTGACGCCGGTGCCGGCACGCACGACGGCGCCGGCAAGGAGCACCACGACGGCAACGCCGCCCCGCGCCGCCGCCGTCGCCGCCGCAGCGGTGGCAGCTCCGGAGCCCCGACGGCCCCCGTCGCCTGAGCCACGGACCCTCCGACGGCGCCGATCCCCTCGGGG
>NZ_QAJB01000050.1:0-4995 GCF_003061325.1 Microbacterium sp. HMWF026 | reverse complement strand
GACACGGCCCAGACTCCTACGGGAGGCAGCAGTGGGGAATATTGCACAATGGGCGAAAGCCTGATGCAGCAACGCCGCGTGAGGGATGACGGCCTTCGGGTTGTAAACCTCTTTTAGCAGGGAAGAAGCGAAAGTGACGGTACCTGCAGAAAAAGCGCCGGCTAACTACGTGCCAGCAGCCGCGGTAATACGTAGGGCGCAAGCGTTATCCGGAATTATTGGGCGTAAAGAGCTCGTAGGCGGTTTGTCGCGTCTGCTGTGAAATCCCGAGGCTCAACCTCGGGCCTGCAGTGGGTACGGGCAGACTAGAGTGCGGTAGGGGAGATTGGAATTCCTGGTGTAGCGGTGGAATGCGCAGATATCAGGAGGAACACCGATGGCGAAGGCAGATCTCTGGGCCGTAACTGACGCTGAGGAGCGAAAGGGTGGGGAGCAAACAGGCTTAGATACCCTGGTAGTCCACCCCGTAAACGTTGGGAACTAGTTGTGGGGACCATTCCACGGTTTCCGTGACGCAGCTAACGCATTAAGTTCCCCGCCTGGGGAGTACGGCCGCAAGGCTAAAACTCAAAGGAATTGACGGGGACCCGCACAAGCGGCGGAGCATGCGGATTAATTCGATGCAACGCGAAGAACCTTACCAAGGCTTGACATACACCAGAACGGGCCAGAAATGGTCAACTCTTTGGACACTGGTGAACAGGTGGTGCATGGTTGTCGTCAGCTCGTGTCGTGAGATGTTGGGTTAAGTCCCGCAACGAGCGCAACCCTCGTTCTATGTTGCCAGCACGTAATGGTGGGAACTCATGGGATACTGCCGGGGTCAACTCGGAGGAAGGTGGGGATGACGTCAAATCATCATGCCCCTTATGTCTTGGGCTTCACGCATGCTACAATGGCCGGTACAAAGGGCTGCAATACCGTGAGGTGGAGCGAATCCCAAAAAGCCGGTCCCAGTTCGGATTGAGGTCTGCAACTCGACCTCATGAAGTCGGAGTCGCTAGTAATCGCAGATCAGCAACGCTGCGGTGAATACGTTCCCGGGTCTTGTACACACCGCCCGTCAAGTCATGAAAGTCGGTAACACCTGAAGCCGGTGGCCCAACCCTTGTGGAGGGAGCCGTCGAAGGTGGGATCGGTAATTAGGACTAAGTCGTAACAAGGTAGCCGTACCGGAAGGTGCGGCTGGATCACCTCCTTTCTAAGGAGCATCTGACGCCCTGTAATGGGGTTGTTCAGGCGCCGGATCAGACCGAATGTGTCTGCCGGTTAGCTCATGGGTGGAACATTTGATGAGGCTCCGTTTTGTGGGGGTTTCTGCTGAGTACGTCGCTTCGGTGACAGGAAAGGTGGGGGCTTCGATGGGCGGGGCATGCACGCTGTTGGGTCCTGAGGGGCCGGGCGCTGATCGCGGGGTCTTTGGATTCTGGTGGTTGGTGGCTGTTCCTCTAGGGCTTCTTCTGCTTCGCCTGTTGGTGGGGGTGGGAGGGGTACCGCCCGTACTTTGAGAACTACACAGTGGACGCGAGCATCTTCGACATGATCCTTCGGGATGGTGTCGTGAAGATGATCTTAAAGATCATTAGTCAATTTTTTGACGATTCAACTCATGTGATTTCAAGTCTTTAAGAGCAAACGGTGGATGCCTTGGCATCTGGAGCCGAAGAAGGACGTAGCAATCTGCGATAAGCCTCGGGGAACTGATAAGCGAGTTTTGATCCGAGGGTGTCCGAATGGGGAAACCCCGCCAGGGCGCGTGCGTACCTGGTGACTCCCGCCTGAATATATAGGGCGGGTAGAGGGAACGTGGGGAAGTGAAACATCTCAGTACCCACAGGAAGAGAAAGCAACAGCGATTCCGTGAGTAGTGGCGAGCGAAACCGGAAGAGGCTAAACCTCATGCGTGTGATACCCGGCAGGGGTTGCGTGTGGGGGGTTGTGGGACTTTTCTGATTGTTCTGCCGAGCAGTCGACGTGACAAGAGGGTATAGACGAACGGTTTTGAATGGCCGGTCATAGAGGGTGCGAACCCCGTAGTCGAAATGCCTGTTCTTGGCGTGAAGAGTATCCCAAGTAGCACGGGGCCCGAGAAATCCCGTGTGAATCTGTCAGGACCACCTGATAAGCCTAAATACTCCCAGATGACCGATAGCGGACAAGTACCGTGAGGGAAAGGTGAAAAGTACCCCGGGAGGGGAGTGAAATAGTACCTGAAACCGTTTGCTTACAAACCGTTGGAGCCTCCTTAGTAGGGGTGACAGCGTGCCTTTTGAAGAATGAGCCTGCGAGTTAGCGATACGTGGCGAGGTTAACCCGTGTGGGGTAGCCGTAGCGAAAGCGAGTCTGAATAGGGCGAGTCAGTCGCGTGTCCTAGACCCGAAGCGAAGTGATCTATCCATGGCCAGGTTGAAGCGACGGTAAGACGTCGTGGAGGACCGAACCCACTTAGGTTGAAAACTGAGGGGATGAGCTGTGGATAGGGGTGAAAGGCCAATCAAACTTCGTGATAGCTGGTTCTCTCCGAAATGCATTTAGGTGCAGCGTTGCGTGTTTCTTGCCGGAGGTAGAGCTACTGGATGGCCGATGGGCCCTACAAGGTTACTGACGTCAGCCAAACTCCGAATGCCGGTAAGTGAGAGCGCAGCAGTGAGACTGTGGGGGATAAGCTTCATAGTCGAGAGGGAAACAACCCAGACCACCAACTAAGGTCCCTAAGCGCGTGCTAAGTGGGAAAGGATGTGGAGTTGCTTTGACAACCAGGAGGTTGGCTTAGAAGCAGCCACCCTTGAAAGAGTGCGTAATAGCTCACTGGTCAAGTGATTCCGCGCCGACAATGTAACGGGGCTCAAGCACGCCACCGAAGTTGTGGCATTGACATTTTTGGTAGGCCTTCGTGGTCCAGCCGTGTTGATGGGTAGGAGAGCGTCGTGTGGCGAGTGAAGCGGCGGGGTGACCCAGCCGTGGACGCTACACGAGTGAGAATGCAGGCATGAGTAGCGAAAGACGTGTGAGAAACACGTCCTCCGAAAGACCAAGGGTTCCAGGGTCAAGCTAATCTTCCCTGGGTAAGTCGGGACCTAAGGCGAGGCCGACAGGCGTAGTCGATGGACAACGGGTTGATATTCCCGTACCGGCGAAGAACCGCCCCAGTCAATCCAGTGGTGCTAAGAGTCCTAGCTCGGAATGTTCCGGATCCCTTCGGGGTGATGGTCGTCCGTGTGAACGCTCGACCCCATGCTGGTGCGGCTAGCGTATTAACAGGTGTGA
Source organism: Microbacterium sp. HMWF026 (assembly GCF_003061325.1). Lineage (NCBI taxonomy): Bacteria > Bacillati > Actinomycetota > Actinomycetes > Micrococcales > Microbacteriaceae > Microbacterium > Microbacterium sp. HMWF026. Next base: position 1,728 of record NZ_QAJB01000050.1, on the reverse strand, counting down.
CGCAGGAAGGTAGCCCAAGCCAGGCGATGGTAGTCCTGGTGCAAGTGCGTAGGCCAAGTGATAGGCAAATCCGTCACTTATACAGGCTGAGACACGATGCGGATAAAAAGTGGGTGATCCTATGCTGCCGAGAAAAGCATCGACGCGAGGTTCTAGCTGCCCGTACCCCAAACCGACTCAGGTGGTCAGGTAGAGAATACCAAGGAGATCGAGAGAATCGTGGTTAAGGAACTCGGCAAAATGCCCCCGTAACTTCGGGAGAAGGGGGGCCATCCACTTATTAGGACTTGCTCCGAAAGGGTGTGGTGGCCGCAGAGACTAGTGGGTAGCGACTGTTTACTAAAAACACAGGTCCGTGCCAAGTCGCAAGACGATGTATACGGACTGACGCCTGCCCGGTGCTGGAAGGTTAAGAGGACCGGTTAGCCGCAAGGCGAAGCTGAGAATTTAAGCCCCAGTAAACGGCGGTGGTAACTATAACCATCCTAAGGTAGCGAAATTCCTTGTCGGGTAAGTTCCGACCTGCACGAATGGCGTAACGACTTCCCAACTGTCTCAACCGCGAACTCGGCGAAATTGCATTACGAGTAAAGATGCTCGTTACGCGCAGCAGGACGGAAAGACCCCGTGACCTTTACTACAGCTTGGTATTGGTGTTCGGTGTGGCTTGTGTAGGATAGGTGGGAGACGGTGAAGCATTCACGCCAGTGAGTGTGGAGTCATTGTTGAAATACCACTCTGGTCACTCTGGATATCTAACTTAGGACCGTGATCCGGTTCAGGGACAGTGCCTGGTGGGTAGTTTAACTGGGGCGGTTGCCTCCCAAAATGTAACGGAGGCGCCCAAAGGTTCCCTCAACCTGGTTGGCAATCAGGTGGCGAGTGTAAGTGCACAAGGGAGCTTGACTGTGAGACTGACAGGTCGAGCAGGGACGAAAGTCGGGACTAGTGATCCGGCAGTGGCTTGTGGAAGCGCTGTCGCTCAACGGATAAAAGGTACCTCGGGGATAACAGGCTGATCTTGCCCAAGAGTCCATATCGACGGCATGGTTTGGCACCTCGATGTCGGCTCGTCGCATCCTGGGGCTGGAGTAGGTCCCAAGGGTTGGGCTGTTCGCCCATTAAAGCGGTACGCGAGCTGGGTTTAGAACGTCGTGAGACAGTTCGGTCCCTATCCGCTGCGCGCGTAGGAAGTTTGAGAGGATCTGACCCTAGTACGAGAGGACCGGGTTGGACGAACCTCTGGTGTGTCAGTTGTTCCGCCAGGAGCACCGCTGATTAGCTACGTTCGGGATGGATAACCGCTGAAAGCATCTAAGCGGGAAGCCGGCCTCAAGATGAGACTTCCATACCATTTATGGTGAGAGGCTCCCAGCCAGACTACTGGGTTGATAGGCCGGATGTGGAAGCGTAGTAATACGTGAAGCTGACCGGTACTAATAAGCCGATGACTTGATAACACACCTGTTTTTGGTGCTTGCGTCCACTGAGTGGTTCTCGATGTACGGTCGGGAACACAACAATGAAACATATCGTTGTTGGTTTTGAAACATCAATAGTGTTTCGGCGGCCATAGCGAGAGGGAAACGCCCGGTCACATTCCGAACCCGGAAGCTAAGCCTCTCAGCGCCGATGGTACTGCAGGGGGGACCCTGTGGGAGAGTAGGACACCGCCGGACTTCTTTTCAGTCGAAATGGCCACCCAAAGCTGGGTGGCCATTTCGCATT
>NZ_QAJB01000440.1:13736-14101 GCF_003061325.1 Microbacterium sp. HMWF026 | reverse complement strand
GCGGATGGTCGATGAACTGCACGCCCTCTGCGCCGACCTCGAGGCCGACCCGCGCACGCTCATCGTGACCGGCGCGGGCGGGATCTTCGCCGCCGGCGCCGACATCGCCCAGCTGCGCGAGCGCACGGGCGACGACGCCCGCCGCGGGATCAACGCCTCGGTGTTCGATCGCCTGCGGCACCTGCCGCTGCCCGTGATCGCCGCGGTCGACGGATTCGCGCTGGGCGGCGGCGCCGAGCTCGCCTACGCCGCGGACATCCGCATCGGCACCCCGCGCGCCCGTTTCGGCAACCCCGAGCCGGGCCTCGGGATCATCGCGGCCGCCGGAGCGTCGTGGCGGTTGCCCGAGATCGTCGGTCACGCCC
>NZ_QAJB01000440.1:0-13726 GCF_003061325.1 Microbacterium sp. HMWF026 | reverse complement strand
CTGCTGCTCACCACCCGCACCCTCGACGCCGACGAAGCCCTCGCGTGGGGGCTGCTGTCGAGCGTGCACGACCCCGAAGAGCTGCTCGACGCCGCCCACGCGATCGTCGACCGCATCGCGGCGAACTCGGCCCGCGCGACGATCTTGACCAAGCGCGCCCTGCTCGCCCCCCGTTCCGACCATCCGACGATCGACGGCGCGCTGCAGGCCGAGCTGTTCGACAGCCCCGACAAGCACGCCCGCATGACCGCCTTTCTGGAGAGGAAGAAGAAGTGACGCTTCCCGACACCCGCCCGACTCCGGACGTCCGCACCGGGGATGCCGGCATCCCCACTTCTCTGCCCGCCCGCGTCGGCGTGCTCGGCGGCGGGCGCATGGGCGCCGGGATCGCGCACGCCTTCCTGCTGGCCGGTGCGCGCGTGCACGTCGTCGAGCGCGACGACCAGGCCGCGGCCGCCGCGCGTGATCGCGTCGCCACAGCCCTCGAGCGCTCCGCCGCGCGGGGGCGGGACCTGCCGGACGCCGACACCCTCAGCGTCGGGTCCGACCCCGCGGGCTTCGCGGGGGCGGGGCTGATCGTCGAGGCGGTCCCCGAGGACCGCGCCCTGAAGATCGACGCCCTCACCCGCATCGAGGCGGCCGTCGACGCGGGGGCGGTCGTGGCATCCAACACCTCGTCCATCTCGATCGACGCGCTCGCCGCTTCGCTCCGCCGCCCCGAGCGGTTCCTCGGGCTGCACTTCTTCAACCCCGTGCCGGCCTCGGCGCTGGTCGAAGTCGTCACGGGAGCGGCGACGACGCCCGAGGTCGTACGTGCGGCGACCGACTGGGTCGAGGCCATCGGCAAGAGCGCGGTCGTCGTGCGCGATGCACCCGGCTTCGCGTCGAGCCGTCTCGGGGTGGCGCTGGGACTCGAGGCGATCCGCATGCTCGAAGAGGGCGTCGCCTCGGCGCACGACATCGACACCGCCATGGAGCTGGGGTACCGGCATCCGATGGGCCCCCTGCGCACGACCGACGTCGTCGGTCTCGACGTGCGCCTGGGGATCGCCGAAGAACTCGAGCGCGCGTTCGGTGCGCGCTTCGCCCCGCCGGCGCTGCTGAGAAAGCTCGTCGCCGAGGGGCACCTGGGTCGCAAGACCGGCCGTGGTTTCTACGAATGGGGCGCATGATGACAATTCTGCCCAGCTACGTGAACGGGGCCTGGTGGACTCCCGACGCCGACCCCGACGCCGCGGTCGTGCGCGACGCCTCGACCGGCGACGAGATCGTGCGGGTCAGCACGAAGGGTCTGGACCTGGCCGCGGCCGTCGCCTTCGCGCGCCGCGAAGGGCAGCGCAGTATCGGCGCCCTCACCTTCCACCAGCGCGCGATGGTGCTCAAGAACCTCGCGATCGCCCTCAACGACCGCCGCGAGGAGCTGTACGCGCTGTCGGAGCGCTCGGGCTCGACGCGGCGCGACTCGCTCAGCGACGTCGACGGCGGCATCGGCGTGCTGTTCACGTTCTCGTCGAAGGCGCGGCGTGAGCTGCCCGCCGGCACGGTCGTGCTCGACGGACCCGTCGAGCGGCTGTCGAAGGACGGCTCGTTCCTCGGCCGGCACGTCTACACGCGCCTGCCGGGCGTGGCGGTGCAGATCAACGCCTTCAACTTCCCGATGTGGGGCGCGCTCGAGAAGTTCGCGCCGGCCTTCCTCGCCGGCCTCCCCACGATCGTCAAGCCCGCGACCCCCACGGCGTACGTCGCCGAGGCGTGGGTGCGCATGGTCGTCGAGACGGGACTGCTCCCCGAGGGGGCGCTGCAGCTGGTCAGCGGAAGCGTCCCCGGCCTGTTCGACCTGCTCGACCTCGGCGACACCGTCGGGTTCACCGGCAGCGCCTCCACCGCCGAGCGCCTGCGCGCCCAGGCCGCGCCCGGCGTGCGGTTCACGAGCGAGACCGACTCCGTCAACGCCTCGATCCTCGGCCCCGACGCGACGCCCGGCACCCCCGAGTTCGACGCGTACGTGAAGCAGCTGCTCGTCGAGATGACCACCAAGGCGGGACAGAAGTGCACCGCGATCCGCCGCGCGATCGTTCCGGCGGGCATGACGGATGCCGTGGCCGAGGCGCTGCGGCAGAAGATCGCCGAGCGCGTGGTCATCGGCGACCCACGCGCCGAGGGCGTGACGATGGGTCCGGTCGTCTCGCTCGCGCAGCGCGACGAGGTGCTCCGTCAGGTGCAGGCCCTGCGCGACGCCGGCGGACGTTTCGTCGTCGGCGCCGCCGAGCCTCCCGTCGGGGTGCCCGCCGACGGTGCCTTCCTGCAGCCGATGCTGCTGTCGTTCGCGGATGCCGCGACCCCGGCCGTCAACGACATCGAGGCGTTCGGGCCGGTCGCCAGCATCGTCGAGTACGCCGACGTCGCCGACGCGGCGACCATCGTGGGCCGGGGCGGCGGCTCCCTCGTCACGAGCGTCGCCACCCACGACCCCGACGTCGCCACCGAGCTGCTCACCCGCATGGGTGCGATGAACGGGCGGGTGCTCTTCCTCGACCGCGACGATGCGCGCACCTCCACCGGGCACGGCGCCCCGGTTCCCCACCTCGTGCACGGCGGCCCCGGCCGGGCGGGCGGCGGCGAGGAGCTCGGCGGCATCCGCTCCGTCCTGCACCACATGCAGCGCACGGCGATCCAGGGCTCGCCGCGCATGCTGACCGCGCTGACCGGGGTCTGGCATCCCGGAGCCGACACCGACACCGACGGCATCCATCCCTTCCGCAAACCCCTGTCGGACCTCCGGATCGGGGATGCCGTCGAGTCGGCCGAGCGCGAGGTTACCCTCGACGACATCGAGGTGTTCGCGAGGTTCACCGGCGACACCTTCTACGCCCACATGGACGAGGAGTCCGCCGCGGCGAACCCCTTCTTCCCCGGCCGCGTGGCGCACGGCTACCTGCTGGTGTCGTGGGCGGCGGGGCTGTTCGTCGATCCGGCACCCGGTCCCGTGCTCGCGAACTCGGGGCTCGAGAACCTGCGCTTCATGACCCCCGTCTCACCCGGCGACCGCATCCGCGTCGCGCTGACCGCGAAGCAGATCACCCCGCGCGAGACCGACGAGTACGGCGAGGTGCGGTGGGATGCCGTCATCCGCAATCAGGACCACGAGATCGTGGCGCAGTACGACGTGCTGACCCTCGTGGCCAAGACCTGGGCTCCCGCCGAGGTGCTGGTGTGACTCTCCGGTCCATGATGCAGCGCGACCGCGCCTCGGCGATGCTCGGCATGATCGTCGAGCACGACGCGCCGGGGGAGTCGCGCGTGTCGATGACCGTGCGCGACGACATGCTGAACGGCTTCGCCATCACCCACGGCGGGCTCGTCTTCACCCTGGCCGATACGGCGTTCGCGATCGCGTGCAACGAAGACGAGAGGGTGACCGTCGCCGGGGGAGCTGACATCACGTTCCTGAAGTCGACGACGTCGGGGCAGACGCTCACCGCGACGGCCGTGCGGCGGGCCCGCAGCGGACGCACCGGGCTGTACGACATCCGCGTGACCGATGAGACGGGCGACCTCGTCGCCGAGGTGCGCGGGCGCAGCATCACGACGGATCGACGGCCGCCGGCCGAGCCCGCGGGGGTGGCCGAGCCCGCGGCGGCGGCTGGCGCCGCGCCGGCGGCGGAACCCGCGGCGGACACAACCTCCGCGATGCGCACGAACTCCGCTCGACACGCCGCCGAGCCGACGGAGGATGTGCACATCGCGGAGGTTGTGCATGACGCCGACCCCCTTCCCTTGAACGATTTCGAGCGCAGCGCCGCGCTCCCCACCACGGAGGTGTCCCGATGACCCTGACCACCGCACCGCGCCCGGACTTCCTGGCATCCGTCGATCCGACCGGCATCCCGCTCGACCGCCTGCGCGCCCTGCAGCTCGAGCGGTTGCAGTGGACGGTCCGCCACGCGTACGACAACGTCGCGCTGTACCGGCGCAAGTTCGACGAGGCCGGCGTCCGCCCCGACGACATCCGCGCCCTCGACGACATCCGCCTGCTGCCGTTCACGACCAAGGCCGACCTGCGCGAGACCTACCCCTTCGGCATGTTCGCGGTGCCGATGGCCGACGTCCGCCGCATCCACGCCTCGTCGGGAACCACCGGGCGCCCCACCGTCGTCGGCTACACGGCCGGCGACCTCGACCGCTGGGCCGACCTCATCGCCCGTTCGCTCAGTGCCGCCGGCCTGCGCGCGGGGGACCGCGTGCACAACGCCTACGGCTACGGGCTGTTCACGGGCGGGCTCGGCGCGCACGCGGGGATTGAGCGCCTCGGGGCGACCGTCATCCCCATGTCGGGCGGGCAGACCGCGCGCCAGGCCCAGCTCATCCAGGATTTCGAACCGGATGCCATCCTGTGCACGCCGAGCTACCTGCTCACGATCGCCGACGCGCTGGAGGCGGCGGGCATCGACCCGCGCTCGACGTCGCTGCGGGTCGCGGTGCTCGGGGCCGAGCCCTGGACCAACGAGATGCGCCGCGAGATCGAGCGTCGCCTCGACCTCACCGCCGTCGACATCTACGGCCTGAGCGAGGTGATGGGTCCGGGCGTGGCATCCGAGAGCTCCCTCACCAAGGACGGACCGCACGTGTGGGAGGACCACTTCCTGCCCGAGACGATCGACGGCGACACCGGGATGCCGGTGGCGGACGGCGAGCTCGGCGAGCTGGTCTTCACCTCGCTGACCAAAGAGGCGTTCCCGGTCATCCGCTACCGCACGCGCGACCTCACCCGGCTGCGTCCGGGGACGGCCTTCCCGGCGATGCGCCGCATCGAGAAGATCACCGGCCGCAACGACGACATGATCATCCTGCGCGGGGTGAACCTCTTCCCCACGCAGATCGAAGAGATCGTGATGGGCATCGAGACCCTCACCCCGCACTTCGTGCTCGAGCTGCGCCGCGAGGGACGGATGGATGCCATGACCGTCCGCATCGAGCGGCACCCCGCCCTGGAGCGCGAGGTGTGCGAGGCCGCCGGCGTCGTTCTGCGTCAGCGCATCAAGGTGCTGATCGGTACGAGCGTGGACGTTCGCGTCGAGGAGCCCGGCGCTCTGCCCCGCAGCGAGGGCAAGTACAAGCGCGTCTACGACCTGCGCTGACACGGTCCGGCGGGGCGCGGCCCGGCCCGGGCGTTCCGCCGAAGACGCATCGCTCCGCCGAGGCCGCATCCGTTCGGCGTCACACGGGTGCGGTCTCGGCGGACGGGTGCGGTCTCGGCGGACGGCCGCGGTCTCGCCGACGACCGCGCCGTCCGCGCGCGCCGCGGCTCAGGCGCCCGCGCGCGCGAGCGGCGTGTCGTCGAGGCCGGCGATCAGGTCGCCCAGGCTGTCGTAGACGCCCACCGCTCCGGCATCCCTCAGCTCGTCCGCCGAGAAGCCGCCGGTGCGCACGGCGACGGTGGCGACGTCGGCCTTGGCTGCGGCGATGGCATCCCAGGGGGAGTCGCCGATCATCACGCCGCCGGCGCCGGGAACTCGAGCCAGAGCGGTCTGGACGAGGTCGGGCGCGGGCTTGCTCGCCTCGACGTCGTCGGAGGTGGTCCAGGCGTCGGCGACGTCGCGCGCGTCGAGCAGGTCGAGGAAGCGCTCCACGTGATCGCTCTTGCCCGAGCTGGCGAGGACGACCTGGAATCCGCGCTGCTTCACCTCGGCGAGCAGCGCGTGCGCACCGTCGAAGGGGCGCACCTCGTCGATCATCGGCTCGAACTCCTCGGTCCACGCCGCGCGCAGCGCCTCTCCGTGCCGGTTCTCGACGGCGTCGCTCGTGAGCGCGGGCACGAGCTGGTCGCCGCCCATTCCGATCGCCCGGTGGATGCGCCAGATCGGCAGCACGATGTCGAACCGACGGAAGGCGCGGGACCAGGCGAGCGCGTGCTGGTAGTTGGTGTCGACGAGGGTTCCGTCGACGTCGAAGATCGCTGTGTCGGCCATGGCTGCACGACACCTCATCGCGGGTCCGGGGTCACGACCATTGCGGCGGCCCGTTCCCTCGGGTACAGTTTTACTGAACGATCGGTCTGTAAAAGGAGTCGACGATGACGATGACCGCACCCCCCAGCGACGTCCGGGACGGCGAGGAGCTGTTCGACGCCCTCATCGAGGCCGACGGGCGCATCGAACCGCGCGACTGGATGCCCGACGGCTACCGCCGCACGCTCATCCGCCAGATCTCGCAGCACGCGCACTCCGAGATCATCGGGATGCAGCCCGAGGGAGCGTGGATCACCCGGGCGCCGAGCCTGAAGCGCAAGTCGATCCTGCTCGCCAAGGTGCAGGACGAGGCCGGCCACGGACTGTACCTGTACTCGGCCGCCCAGACGCTCGGCATCACGCGCGACGAGATGACGCAGCAGCTCGTCGACGGCAAGGCCCGCTACTCGTCGATCTTCAACTACCCCACGCCGACCTGGGCCGACATGGGGGCGATCGGGTGGCTCGTCGACGGTGCCGCGATCTGCAACCAGGTGCCGTTGTGCCGCGCCTCGTACGGTCCCTACGGCCGCGCGATGGTGCGCATCTGCAAAGAGGAGTCGTTCCACCAGCGTCAGGGTTTCGAGATCCTCCTCACCCTCATGCAGGGCACCGAGGAGCAGCGCGAGATGGCCCAGGATGCCGTGAACCGCTGGTACTGGCCGAGCCTGATGATGTTCGGGCCCCCCGACGACGACTCGCCCAACTCCGCGCAGTCGATGGCGTGGAACATCAAGCGCTTCAGCAACGACGAGTTGCGTCAGCGGTTCGTGTCGATGCTCGTCCCGCAGGCGGCGGTGCTGGGCGTGACCCTGCCCGATCCGGAGCTGCGCTTCGACGACGAGACCGGTCAGTACGTCATGGGCGAGATCGACTGGACCGAGTTCAACGAGGTTCTCGCCGGACGCGGTCCGCTGAACACCCTGCGGCGGCAGCACCGCCGCGACGCCCACGAAGAGGGCGCGTGGGTGCGCGAGGCGGCCGCGGCGTACGCGGCCAAGAAGAGCGCGAAGGCGGCGGCCTGATGGCGACGCCGGGTGGGAGCCCCGCCGAGACCTGGCCCCTGTGGGAAGTCTTCGTGCGCGCAAACCGCGGCCTCAGCCACGTACACGTCGGCTCGCTCCACGCGCCCGACGCCGAACTCGCCGTTCGCAACGCCCGTGACCTCTACACCCGCCGCGGAGAAGGCGTGTCGGTGTGGGTCGTGCCCTCGGATGCCGTGACTACGAGCGACCCGGGAGCGAAGGGCGCGTTCTTTGAGTCGCCGGCGGGCAAGAACTACCGGCATGCGGTGTACTACACCGCGTCCGAGGGGGTGCCGCACCTGTGAGCACCTCGACCGATCGTGCGTCACGGTCCCTTCGACGGGCTCAGGGACCTGGCTCGGACGCGCCGCCGTCGGCTGAGCGCGTGGTGGCCGCGGCCGAGCGCGGAGCGCCGGTGGCTGAGCCCGTCGACACCCGCGAGGCCGACGCGCACGGCGCCGACCCGCACGGCGCCGACCCGCACGGCGCCGACCCGCACGGTGCCGACCCGCACGGAGACGTCTCGCTCGACACCCGTGAACTCGCGGCCGAGCTCGCCGGGGGAGAGGAACGCGCCACCGACCCCGATGTCGCCGCTTACGCGCTGCGCCTCGGCGACGACGCACTGATCCTCGCGCAGAACCTCTGCGGCTGGATCGCGCGCGCCCCCGAGATCGAGGAGGACGTCGCGCTCGGAAACATCGCCCTCGACCTGCTCGGCCACGCGCGCTCGCTCCTGCGATACGCCGGGAGCTACGACGGCCGCACCGAGGACGACCTGGCGTACGGGCGCGACGAGCCGGCGTTCCGCAGCGCCTGGCTCTTCGAGCTGCCGAACGGCGACTTCGCGCACACGATCGCGCGCCAGCTCCTGGCATCCACGTACTTTCTCGAGCTGTACCGCGACCTCACGGCATCTCCCGACCCGGTGCTCGCCGCCGTCGCCGCGAAGGCCGAGAAAGAGGTCGACTACCACCGCGATCACGCCGTGCAGTGGACGCTTCGTCTCGCCGGCGGCACCGAGGAATCGCGGCGCCGTCTCCTCGCCGGCCTCGACGACACGTGGCCGTACCTCGACGAGCTGTTCCGCGACGAGCCTCTGCACGATCGCCTCGACGGCATCGCCGTGCGTCCGTCGACCCTGCGTTCGCGGGTCGACGACGTGCTGACCGCGGTTCTTGCCGAAGAGGACGTGCCCGTGCCGGCGATCCCTGCCTCATCTGCGGGCGGACGCCGTGGCATCCATCACCCGTCGTTCGGACCCCTGATCGCCGAGATGCAGGTGCTGGCCCGCCGGCACCCGGGGGCGACATGGTGAGCGTCGAGCACGCCCGCGAGGTGGCGGCGGCCGTCGTCGACCCGGAGGTGCCGGTGCTCACGATCGACGACCTCGGCGTGCTCCGCGACGTACGCGTCGACGGCGGCACGGTGACCGTCACCATCACCCCGACGTACTCGGGCTGCCCCGCCGTGGAGGCGATCCGCGACGACATCGTGCTCGCCCTCACCTCGGCGGGCTTCGAGCACGCGGTCGTGCGCACCACCCTCACCCCCGCGTGGACCACCGACTGGATGAGCGACGACGGCCGCCGCAAGCTCACCGAGTACGGGATCGCCCCGCCCACCGGCCGCGCCCCGGCCGGCCCCATCCGGCTCCGACTCAGCGTGGCCTGTCCTCGCTGCGGCTCCCTCGACACGCGAGAGGTCTCGCGTTTCGGCTCGACCTCGTGCAAGGCGTTGTGGGAGTGCCGCTCCTGCCTCGAACCCTTCGACCACTTCAAGGCCCTCTGATGACGATGATGGATGCCACACCTTCGGCCGCTCTCGCGCCGGTGAATGTCGAGACTCCTGGTCCGGAACCGGCGGATGCCGCGGCTCCCGGCCCCGAATCGACCGGTGCTGCACTCCCCGGTGTCGCGCCGCTCACGGGGGCCGCGGCGGTGGATGCCGAGCCGCCGACGGGTGCCGTCCGCGGGACCCGCGCCCGCGCCCGGTTCCACACCCTGCGCGTCGCCGACGTGCGCCCCCTCACCCCGACCGCGATCGAGGTGACCTTCGCCGTTCCCGACGAGATTGCCGACGCCTTCGACTACGCGCCCGGTCAATACGTCGCCCTGCGTGCCACGGTCGACGGCGAAGAACTCCGCCGCTCGTACTCGCTGTGCCGCCCGCCCGCCCGCGGCGCGATCAGCGTCGGGATCAAGCGCGACCCCGACGGACGCTTCTCGTCGTGGGCGCACGAGGGCCTGCGCCCCGGCGACGAGATCGACGTGATGAGCCCACAGGGCACGTTCGTCTCGAGAGCGTCGACGGCCACCGGGCACGTGGTCGCGATCGCCGCGGGCTCCGGCATCACCCCGATCATGGCGCTCGCCGCGGGCGTCCTCGAGCGCTCCGCCGACAGCCGCATGACGATCGTGTACGCCAACCGTTCCTCCACCGACGTCATGTTCGTCGACGACCTCGCCGACCTCAAAGACCGCTTCCCCTCGCGCCTGACGCTTCACCACGTGCTCTCTCGCGAGCAGCGTGCCGCCCCGGTGTTCTCGGGCCGGCTCGATGAGGAGCGGTTGCGCCTGATCCTGTCGCGACTCATCGACCCGGCATCCGTCGACGAGTGGTTCCTCTGCGGACCCTTCGCCCTGGTCGAGGTATGCCGCGAAGCGCTCGCCGAGGCGGGGGTGCCGAGGGAGCGCATGCGCTTCGAGCTGTTCACGGCCGGAGAGGGCGATGCGCCCGCCCAGACCGGGGGAGCCCGCCCCGTCCGCGTGCGCGCGGACGAGCCCGTGCGCTCAATCGACTTCACCCTCGACGGCCAGTCCGCCCACGTCGACAGTCCGGTCGCGGCGAACGAGACGATCCTCGCCGCGGCCCTGCGCGTGCGACCCGACGTGCCGTTCGCGTGCGCGGGAGGGGTGTGCGGCACGTGTCGCGCCCGCGTGATCGAGGGGTCCGTCTCGATGACCGAGAACTACGCCCTGGAACCCGACGAGATCGAGCGCGGCTACGTGCTCACGTGCCAATCGCACCCGAGCACCGACGCCGTGCGCGTCGACTACGACGGATAGGGATGCCGTGATCGACTACGCTCTCGCCGACGATCTCGCGGTCGTCACGCTCAACGCCCCCGCGCGACGCAACGCGCTCGATCTCGACGCGCTGAGTGCGCTCGCCGAGGCGTACGACCACGCTGAGTCCGACGGTGCCCGGGCCGTTCTGCTCCGCGGCGAGGGGCCGTCGTTCTGCGCGGGCCGCGACATCTCTGGCGTCGACCCGGCGACCGACGACGTCGCCGGCTACCTCGACGCCACCCTCGCTCCACTGCTCCGACGCATGGCGTCGTTCCCCGCTCCGACGTTCGCCGCCGCTCACGGTGCGTGTCTCGGCGTGGGTCTCGGTCTGCTCATCGCCACCGACGTCGTCTTCGTCGCCGACGACGCGAGGATCGGCTCGCCCTTCGCCGCGCTCGGCGCGACCCTCGACTCCGGCGGCCACGCTTTGTTCGTCGAGCGTTTCGGTACCCACGCCACCCTCGACCTCATCTACACGGGACGGATGCTGACGGGCGAGGAGGCCGTGCGCGCCGGCCTCTTCTCGCGGGTGGTCCCGGCATCCGAGGTCCGGGATGCCACCGAGCTCGCCGCCCGCCGCGCGGCGGCCGGGCCCACCGAGGCGTTCCGCGCGAGCAAACGGATCGTCACGGCGATCCGCGACGAGCGCCTCGGGCTCTGGGAGGCGATGGCCCTCGAGAATCGTGCGCAGGCCGCCCTCGCCGGCACCGCCGACTACCGCGAGGGCTTCGCGGCGTTCCAGGCGAAGCGCGCCCCGGCGTTCACCGGGCGCTGACGCCCGCGTCCCCGCGCGCTCCCGTCTTCGTGCCGTCGTGGCCTCTTAGCCGGCCCATCGCACCCGGTGTCGATACTGGCCCCGTCCGAGGCGGGGTCGCGTGTAGGTGACGCCCTCCAGGCGCGTGACGTGGTTGTCGGCGAATGCCCGCAGCAGCGTCGGGGTGACGCCGAGCTCGTCGGCGATGTCGGCTGCGCTCAGGTCCAGGGCTTCGAGGTGGGCGTAGCGGGAGGGATCGATCAGGAGCGCGGCCGCGTACGCGTCGGCGGCTGCTTCCGCGCGGGGATCGTCGCGGCCGACATGACCGTGAAAGGCGTGCCCGAGTTCGTGCGCGATGACGCACGCGCGTTCGGTCGGGGCGAGGGAGAAGTCGTACACGACGCGGCGCCCGCGGTGGTCGTAGAAGCCGCGGTACGGAGCGGGGAGGTGGGCGACGTGGACGGCGACGCCCAGGTGAGCGGCGTGAGCGAGGAGCTCTCGCATGGGTCCCCCATCAGTCGTCGTCCGGTGATCGCTCCGCGGTATAGGCCGCGTCACGGAGGGCGGGTGCCGTGCGACCGATGTAGGGCACCTCGTCCGCCGGCCCGATGCTACGGGGAGCTTCCGACACCGGGTCGAGGAGCAGGCGAAGCCCGTCCTGCGCGGTCCCGCCACCGCTGTAATCGGCCAGCGCCATGTCGACGATGTCGCGAGCGGGCACACGCAGGATGGCCGCGATGCGCTCGAGTTCGCGGACGGTGGTCTCGTTCGTTCCGTCTTCGCGCCGTTTCAGGTTCGACAGGGCGATGCCGGATCACGCGGCGAGCGTTTCGCGGGAGATGTCCCGGCGCACGCGAGTGGCGCGGATCGCTCGCCCCAGGTGCAGATCGAACGCGTGGGGCACTTTCTTCTCCCGAGCCATGCCTTCCAGCGTAGGTGACGGTGCAGATGTGGCCCGTGGTGATTCATGTTGAGGTAGTCAAAGATGAATGGTTAGCATGCATACATGATCATCGAATCGGGCGATTCCAAACCTCCCGCACGAGACGGAATCGGCTCGCGGCGAGCCCACCCTCCTTCCGTGTCCCCGGGTGAGCTGCCCGTGCGCGAGGCGCTCCAGGACGCGGCGCGCCGCGGCCTGACCACCGAGGACGTGTTTCCGGGGTGACGAGACGGTCGTCGTGCGCGGTGCCCCCGTCCGGGGAGGGGTGGGCGCTCGGCGCTGAAGGTTCGAAAGCGCGGTCGCGCGCTCTCACAGATTTCAGGGGGGCTCATGGGCCGTTGGAGCACGCTCGTCGTCGACGAGGCGTCATTCGATCAATTGGGACAGCTCGACGCGGGATCGATCTCGGATCACCCGAACCTCCTCGCCGAAAGGCGTCTGCGCCCGCACGACCTCTACCGCCGCTGGGAGGCCCAGCAGTGGTCGGCGGATGCCGTCGGTCTCGAGCGCGACCGGGAGAACTTCCGCAGGCGTCTCCCTCGCACGCTCAGACGCCAGCTCGAAGCCGCCATCGCGACTTTCATCGTCGGCGAGTACACCGGTCTCGACCTGCTGTCGCCCGTTCTTCTCGGCGCTCCCGACGAAGAGGACCTGGTCTTCCTCGGCACGCAGGTCGCCGATGAATCGCGGCACGCTCGCCTCATGTTCCGGATTGGTCACGAAGTGCTGGGGTACGACGCCGATCCGACCGTCATGCTCCGCCAGGCCTGGGAGAAGGCGGAGCAGGAGCACCGAGACCTCGCGCTTCTCGAGGGCGAGATCATGCGAGCGAGCGCCGCTCAGCCGGGCGACTACGAGAAATGGCTGCGGTGCGTCACGCTGTTCCACCTCGTCACCGAGGGCGTCCTCGCCGTGAGCGGTCAGCGTTCCCTCGTTCGCGCCCTCGGCAGAACGGACGTGCTCCCGGGTATCCGCTCGGCCTTCGCCGCGATGTGCCGCGATGAGTCCCGGCACATCAGCTTCGGCCTGCACGCACTCCGGATCGGGATTCACGAGGGCCATGCCGAGGCGATCTACGACGTGCTCGAGCGCGCGATGCCGCTCGCCCTGGCCCTCACCGATCGCCTCCAGCCCACGTCGGCCTTCGCATCGACCGCCGACGGTGACCGCGCCGCCACGCAGACCGGCGCTCAGTCGTTCGTTCGCGGAATGCGCGGCATCGGTGCGGACGAGGCGTTCACCCGACACGTCCTCGACAGGGCGCGAGCGGCTGCTCCGCCTCCGGCAGACGCAGACCTCCGCAGCCGACGAGCCGCCGCACCACTCGAAAGGAACGCCTCATGAACCGTGACGACGTGATCCAGGGGCTTCGAGACTTCCTCGCCGATGCGCTCGATCTCGCCCCCGAGAGCATCCGGGCCGACAGCACCCTCTTCGACGAGCTCGACGTCGACTCGCTCTCGGTTCTGGAGCTGGCGGTGTTCTCCGAAGACACCTACGACGTCGACCTCGAACCCGTGTTGCGCGATGCGAATACAGCCGGAGAGCGCGCCGACATCACGATCGGCTGGCTCGCCGACCGCATCGTCGCCGCGGCCCCCGCCGAGAGCGCTGTCTGACACGCCCCAGACCATCGAGTTGTCCTCGCGAACCGGCGTGTTCTGAGGGACTCGTCCTGCGATCACGGAAGGAGGTGACGACATGCAGGCAATCCTCACTCTTCAGAAGCTCGAGGCGAGCACCGACGCTTCGGCGATGGTCGCGAGCACGGTCAGCAATCACTGCATCCGCTGATCGAGGCATTCGCCGCGGAGCCGCCCGCCGGCCCCGCCGTCCTCGACGCCGTGGTCGGCGCGCCAGCACTTCCGAGTCCTCGGAGTCAGCAGCAGCCCCGACTGCGTCGACGGAGCGCGCACGTCGCGTAC
>NZ_QAJB01000439.1:698-1105 GCF_003061325.1 Microbacterium sp. HMWF026 | reverse complement strand
CCTCGCACGTGCTGCTGGCGGTGGGCGTGGACCACGACGAGGCCCGCACGGCCGTACGGTTCACGCTGCCGCGGACGCTGACGGCATCCCTCAATCCCGTAGCGGATGCGGTCGTCGACGCCGTCACCGCCGTAGGATCGCGCGGGTGAGCACCACCGACGTCACCGTCATCATCCCCGGTTTCGACGTCGCGGCCTACGCCGACGAGGCGCTGGAGTCGCTGCGGCGGCAGACGCACCGGCACTGGAAGGCCATCCTCGTCGACGACGCCTCCACCGACGACACCACCCGCCTGTTCGCCGACGCCGAGGCGGACGACCCGCGTTTCCGCGTCGTGCGCCACGAGACCCAGCGCGGCCTCGGCGCCGCGCGCAACACCGGCCTCGATCTCGTCGACACGCCCTTCA
>NZ_QAJB01000439.1:0-688 GCF_003061325.1 Microbacterium sp. HMWF026 | reverse complement strand
CCGGCAGCGCCTTCGTCGTCGGCGCGTACGTGCGATTGCGGCCGGATGCCGACGGCCCGGGCTACACCGCCGCGGACGTCCAGCCGTGGGTCGCCGCCGCCACCGACCCCGCCCGCGAGGCGACGACGCTGGCCGCGCACCCCGCGGCATCCGGCAACATCGTCGCCTGGTCCAAGATGAGCCGCACCGACTTCTGGCGCGAGCACGCCCTGCGCTTCCCCGAGGGCCGCTACTACGAGGACCAGGTGCTCGCGCAGCGCATGTACACCCTCGCCCCGCACTTCGACGTGATCCCCGACGTGCTCGTCGAGTGGCGGCAGCGCCGCGACGGCGGCTCGATCACTCAGCGCCTGGCCGAGGTCGACGTGCTGCGCGACTACCTCGACGCCCTGGGCGAGGGCATCACCCTGCTGCGCGCGGCGGGGGCGGATGCCGCGGTCGCCTCGCGCGGGGCGCTCATCCGCACGCTCGATCTGCCGCCCCTGCTCGCGATCGCCGAGACGCACCCCGACCCGGCGTACCGCATCGCGCTCGAGGCGTTCGTGGAGTCCCTGCCGGCCTGAGCGCCGGCGCGTCGTGTGCAGGGCGCGTGCGTCTCTGCCGCCGGGAGGCGCCCCCGTGCACGCCGCCGTCCGTGCATAACGGCGGGAGGTGGGCCCGACACACCGACACCCGAGGCCCCCACCCC
>NZ_QAJB01000438.1:903-7519 GCF_003061325.1 Microbacterium sp. HMWF026 | reverse complement strand
GTGCGGGTGGGTGCACGAGGCCTTCTACCGCGACGGCTGGCCGGTCGAGGGCGCGGAGCCGGTGGCATCCGTCGCCTACAGCGTCCTTCGCCGCGACTGGGCGACCGGCATGTCGACGCCCGTGCCGCGCAATCCCGAGGTGACCCTCACCGGAGAGCTGCGGTGCGCCAACGCCGCCGAGGCGGAGCGCGTAAACGCCCACCTCGCCGAGCACATCGCCCTGACCCGCGCCGAGCCGGGATGCCTCTCGTTCGACGTGGCCCCCACCGCGAGCGAGGGGATTTGGCGCGTGTCCGAGCGCTTCGTCGACGAAGCGGCGTTCGACGCGCATCAGCGGCGCGTCGCGACGAGCACGTGGGGACGAGAGACCGCGGGGATTGAGCGCTCCTACGTCATCCGCGGCAGGGCTCGGGATGCCGAGAGCCTCGCCGCCGCGGCCTGGTCCGCCGAGGAGCGTCTGCTGAACCCTGCCGTGCGCGCCGATCCGCGGCAGGTCACCGCCCTGCTCGATTCCTCGTTCGGAGAGATCGGTCAGTCCGGTCGCCGGTGGACACGGGACGCGATCGTCGCTGCCCTGCGGGAAGACCCGGGGGCGGACGACGCTCCCGAGATCTGCGAGAAGGAGAGTCGCCTCGTCGGCCCCGACAACGTGCTGCTCACCTACCTGCTGCGGTTCGAGGACCGCGTCAGCCGCCGATCGTCCCTCTGGCGGTTCGACCCCGCACCGCGGTGCCTGTTCCACCAGGGGACGCCGGTCGCCTGAGGCGTCAGCCGATGGTCGGGTATCCGGGGTGCTCGACGGGTGCGGGATCGGGGTGCACCGAGCGGAAGGCGGCGAGGTCGCGGACGTTCTTCTGCACCGCGACGACGGCGAAGAGGCTCATGGCGAAACCGATGCCGTAGAACCCCTTCTCGGAGAGCAGCAGGTCGGCGTTCCACAGTCCGACCGACATGAGGGCGAGGGCCACGAGCAGCATTCCCCACGCGACGCCGAGATAGGCGCCCGTGACCGGGACGTCCTCCGCGCGGTCGCGGACAGCCTTCTGCACCGAGATCGCCGCGAAGAGCCCGAGGAGGAAGACCGCGAGGTAGAAGCCCTTCTCCGAGAGCGCCATCTGCGCGTTGTACAGCCCGATGAAGTACACCGAGGCGCCCAGGCCGAGGGCCACCCACGAGGCCCCCACGAACGCTGCGGTCGGTCGGCCCAGCTGGTGATGCGTACGTACGTCGGTCATGTTCCACTCCTTCGTCGAGTCCCCCCACGGAGACGTATGCCGTGGGCGAGAAGTTAGCGGAAGGCGTATGCCGACTCCGCGATGAACGCCGGATTCACGGGCCCGGGCGGCCGCCCTGGCGACGACATCACCCTCCCGGTCACCCGCTCCCCCCGTTCACCACGGCCCCGTCCGCCGTCCGCGAAATCACTCGCTCAGACCGGCCGCCGATGGTGGACTGAGCCGCATGCGACAGATGCTCGTCCTCGGGGGAACCGCGTGGCTCGGTCGCGCCGTCGCGGCGCACGCCGTCGCGCAGGGCGCCGAGGTGACGTGCCTCGCCCGCGGCGAATCCGGCGACGCGCCGCCTGGCGCCCGGCTGATCCGCGCCGACCGGCAGGACCCGACGGCGTACGACGCCGTGCGGCGCGACTGGGACGAGGTCGTCGAACTCTCGTGGGATCGCGGGTTCGTGGCATCCGCCCTCGACTCCCTCGCCGATCACGCCGCGCACTGGACCCTGGTGTCGAGCGTCTCGGTCTACGCCCGTTCCGACACCCCCTTCGCCGACGAGACGGCGGAGCTGGTCGAGCCGGCCGATCTCGAGCAGTACGCGGATGCCAAGGTGCACGCCGAACGGCTCACCTCGGCGGCCGTGGGCGAGCGCGCCCTGCTGGCCCGGGCGGGGCTGATCGTCGGTCCCGGCGACCCGACCGACCGATACGGCTACTGGCCCGCCCGCTTCGCCCGCGGCGGGCGGGTCCTCGTCCCCGACGCGACCGACCGCTGGGTTCAGGCGATCGACGTCGACGATCTCGCGGCGTGGATCGTGTCGGCGGGACGCGCCGGGATCACCGGACCGGTGAATGCGGTCGGCGAAGCCCTCCCCCTCGCCGCGGTGCTCGCGTCCGCGCGAGACGCCGCCGCGGCGGACGGCGAGACCGTCGTCGTCGAGGACGACGTTCTGACCGCTCGCGGCGTCGCCTTCTGGGCGGGGCCCCGCTCACTGCCGCTCTGGCTGCCCCGCGACGCCGACGGCTTCGCCCGCCGTAGCGATGCGATGTTCGTGGCATCCGGGGGTCGACGCCGGTCGCTCTCCGAGACGATGCGCAGATCCCTGCGGGACGAGCGCGAGCGCGGGATCGACCGCCCGCGACGGGCGGGCCTGACGCCCGCCGAAGAAACCGAGGTGCTCGCCGGCTAGCGGCCGTTGCGGTCGGCGGCCGAACGCGGGGGCGCCGAGCCGACCTCGAGCTTGTCGAGTCCGCGCAGCGACGTCCAGATGAGTTCCTCGCCCTTCGCCGCGTGCTGCGAGGCCCGCACGGCGCGCTCGTCGGCCCACGAGTTGAGCACGTGGCCGGAGTGCCCGCGCACGTGTTCGAGGACGACGTCGGGCAGGCCCGCGGCCCGCCGCGCGTCACGCGCAGCGATGAGCGCCTCGAGGATGCCCTGGTTGGCGACGGGCTTCTTGGCGCTCGTCACCCAGCCTCGGCGACGGTGGCCGTCCATCCACGACGAATAGGTGTCGATGGCGTACTTCGAGTCGGCCTGCACGACGAGCTCGCGCACGTCGGCGTGGTCGGTGATCGCGTACAGCAGGCCCAGCAGCTCGCCGATGTTGTTGGTGCCCGAGGGGATGGAGCCCGCGGCCCAGTGCCCGTCTTCGCCGACCCACGCCCAGCCGGCGGGACCGGGGTTGCCCTTGCAGGCGCCGTCGGTGGCGACGACGTAGCGGTCGGTCGAAGAGGTCGGGGCGGAACTGCTCATCCCTCTAGTCTCCCCCGGCCGGCACCGTGTCGACGACGCGCCCCGCCCCCGATGCCGGGCACGGCGGGCGGGGCGTGGCGGTCAGTCGCGACCGCTCTCGGCCTTCTTCTGACCGGCCTCGAGCACGTCGCCGGCGGGCAGCTCCTGGTGTCCACCGAACTGCAGGCGCATCGCCGAGAGCACCTGGTTGGCGAAGTGGTCCTCACCGCGCGACGCGAAGCGCTCGAACAGCGAGGCGGCCAGCACCGGCACCGGCACGCCGGTGTCGACGGCGGCCTTGACCGTCCAGCGCCCCTCGCCCGAGTCAGAGACGCGGCCGGCGAGGCCGTCCAGCGTGGGGTTCTGCGAGAGAGCGGCGGCGGTCAGGTCGAGCAACCACGACGAGATGACCGACCCGCGCCGCCACAACTCGGTCACGCGCGCCGTGTCGATGTCGAACTGGTAGTACTCGGGCTCTTCGAGCGGGGCGACCTCGGCCGAGTGCTCGCCCTGGTGCAGCCCTGCGTCGGCGTTGTTCAGCACGTTCAGCCCCTCGGCGAGGGCGGCCATGATGCCGTATTCGATGCCGTTGTGCACCATCTTCACGAAGTGCCCGGCCCCGGAGGGACCGCAGTGCAGGTAGCCCTGCTCCTCGGTGGTGTAGTCGCCCTCGCGGCCGGGGGTGCGCTCGACCTCGCCCGGCCCCGGGGCGATCGTACGCAGGACCGGCTCGAGGTGGGCGACGGCCTCGTCGTGCCCGCCGACCATCAGGCAGTAGCCGCGTTCGAGACCGAAGACGCCCCCGCTCGTTCCCACATCGACGTAGTGGATGCCGCTGTCGTCGAGCTTCTTCGCCCGGCGGACGTCGTCGCGGTAGTTCGAGTTGCCGCCGTCGATGATGATGTCGCCCGGCTCGAGCACCTCGGCGACCTGATCGACGACCGTGCCGGTGAGACCGGCGGGGATCATGAGCCAGACCGCGCGCGGCTTCTGCAGCTTCGCGGCCAGGTCGGCGATGCTGCTCGCGCCGGTCGCCCCCTCGGCGACGAGGGCGGCGACGGCATCCTGGTTCACGTCGAAGACGACGCAGTCGTGACCGTCCCTCATCAACCGGCGCACGATGTTGGCGCCCATCCGTCCGAGTCCGACCATGGCGAGTTGCATCAGTTCCCCGTTCGTCGTGGGTGACGGCCGCGACGCGCGGCCCCCTGGCGAGTCTAGGAGCGCGCGGGACGCGGCGGCCCGTCAGCCCTGGAAGTCGTCCGGATCGACGTCGTCGAGGAATCGCCGGAACTCCGCGACCCGCTCCTCGTCGCCGCGGTCGGTGTCGGGCTCCTCTCCGTCGAGCTCGACCGCGTCGCGGGGAACGCCCGCCTCGGCGAACACCGTCTCGGCGACCCACAGCGGGGCGTCGACGCGCGCGCCGAGGGCGATCGCATCCGAGGGCCGCGCGTCGAAGGTCCGCTGTCCCGCGGGCGTGTCGAGCACCACCCGCGCGTGGAAGGTCCCCTCGTCGAGGTGGGTGATCTCGACCCGGGACACGGATGCCGACAGCTCCCCGAGCATCGCCGTCATCAGGTCGTGCGCGAGGGGGCGGGGGCTGCCCGTGCCCTCGATCGCGACGAGGATCGACATCGCCTCCTGCGCCCCGATCCAGACCGGGAGGACGCGTTCCCCGTCGGCGAGGGGATCCGCGGGCGAGAGCAGGATGACGTGCTGCTGGGCCGGATCGAGGGCGACACCGACCACGCGCACCCGGATCATCCCCCCATCGTACGGGCGGCTCCTGGGCGCAAGAGCGGCGGCGACCGGATCAGCGCAGGATGCCGAGACCCCGTGCGCTCGCGACGGCGGCGGTGCGCGAGGTCACCCCGAGCTTCGAGAACACGTGCGCGAGGTGCGACTTCACCGTGGCGTCGGTGATGTGCAGACGGGCCGCGACCTCGGCGTTGGACGCCCCGCGCGACACGAGCTGGAGCACCTCGATCTCGCGCGCCGAGAGCGTGACGCGCGGTTCGCGCAGTCGGGCGAGCAGTCGCCCCGCGATGGCCGGGGCCAGGGCGCTCTGCCCCGCCGCCGCCGCGCGGACGCCCGCGAGCAGTTCGTCGGGCGGCGCGTCTTTGAGCAGGTAGCCGCTGGCTCCCGCTTCGACGGCGCCGAGGATGTCGCCGTCGGTGTCGTAGTTCGTCAGCACGAGGACGTAGGGCGGCGCCGCGAGCGCGCGCACGCGACGCGTCGCCTCGGTTCCCGATGCGCGGTCGCCGAACTGCAGGTCCATGAGCACCAGCTCGGGCACATGCGCCTCGGCCAGGGCGACGGCCTCGTCGGGGGTGGCCGCCTCGCCCACCACGACGATGTCGTCCTCGGCGTCGAGCAGCGCCCGCACCCCCGCGCGCACGACGGGGTGGTCGTCGGCGATCACCACCCGGATCACGACGGCCCCACCGGCAGGGTCACCGAGACGACCGTCCCCCGTCCCGGGGCGCTGACGACGTCGAGCCGGCCGTCGAGCTGGTCCACGCGCTCGCGCATCGCCCGCAGGCCGAAGGAATCCGTCGGGGATGCCGAGCCCTGGAGGTCCGCCGGGTCGAAGCCCACGCCGTCATCGGCGATCCGCAGCCGCACCGTCCGCTCGTTCCGGGTGAGACGGATGCCGACCCGGTCCGCGCGCGCGTGCTGCGCGACGTTCGCGAGCGCCCCCTGCGCGATGCGCAGCAGCGCCGTCTGCGCGTCCATCGGCAGGACCACGTCGTCGTCGATCACGACGTCGACGTCCATGCCCTCGCTCGTGGCGCGCTCGGCGGCGAGTCGGGTGAGGGCGGAGCCCAGTCCGCTGTCCAGGCTCGGCGGGGCGAGCTCGCGGATGAACCGGCGCGTCTCGGCGAGACCGTCCGCCGCCGTCCGGCGCGCGAGCCGCACGTAGTCGAGGCCGGGGCCGTCGGCATCCGCCCGCTCCGCCGCGTGCAGCAGCATCTGGATGCTGGACAGTCCTTGCGCGACGGTGTCGTGGATCTCGCGCGCGAGGCGCGACCGCTCGGCCAGGACGCCCTGCTCGCGCTCTGCCGCGGCCAGGCGGTCGCGCGTGGCGATCAGCTCGGCCATGAGGGCCTCGCGCTCGGCCGCACGGCGCTCGAGGGCCGAGTAGCCCAGACCGATGAGCAGGGCCACGCCGGCGCCCACGATGGGTCCCACGACTCCCCCGACGGTCAGGCCGCCGTGCACCGCGAACGCGACGATGGTCACCGCCGTGGTGGCGACGACCGCGACCGGGCCCACGGCCCGGGGAAGCACGTGCAGGTACAGGAAGAACAGGGGGAAGACGAGATACGCCGCCTCGGGCACCAGCCACACCAGCGATGCCCACAGCAGGGTCAGCGCGGCGACCCACGCCACGGCGAGCGCCCGGCTCCGCCGTCGGGCGACGGCGATCCCGCACAGGTAGACGAACCCCAGCGCCCCGCTCAGGGCGAGGGCGACCGGCGAGCCGTCGGTGAGCAGGACGCGCACGACGACCAGCGCCAGCAGCCCGCCGAACAGGACGTGCAGGCCCAGGCGCAGGCCCGCGAAGACGGGGGCGAGGGTGCGGTGCGGCATGTCGCCCTCCACAGTACGGATGCCACGACGCCACGGGATCATCCGAAAGGTGGAGACCGAGT
>NZ_QAJB01000438.1:0-893 GCF_003061325.1 Microbacterium sp. HMWF026 | reverse complement strand
CCCTTGCCCCGATGCCCCGGCGCGGGCTCACGACGACGCTGGAGGAGTGCCGGCGAGATCCGCCGGCGGAAGGAGGCGACGTGTACGTCGCATGGCGCGATCTGCGGTTCGCCCGCGGGCGGTTCGCCCTCATCGGGGCGGTCGTCGCCCTCATCACCCTGCTCGTCGGCTTCCTCTCGGGCCTGACCGGCGGCCTCGCCGCGCAGAACGTCTCGGCCGTCCTCGCGCTCCCCGGTGACCGGCTCGTCCTGCACCCGGTGGGCGACGCCGCCGCCACGTTCGCGGACTCGGCCATCGACGACGACACGGTCGCGGCCTGGCGCACGGCGCCGGGGGTCGACGCGGTCGCTGCCGTGGGCATCGTGCAGACCCGCGCCGAGGGCCCGGGCGGCTCGGGCGGGGTGGCGTTGTTCGGACTCGATGCCGGGACGACGTTCCCCGCCCCGACCCACGACGGCGACGTCGACCTGTCGTCCGGCGCGGCCACGGCCCTGGGCGCGGCCGCGGGCGACGAGGTGACGATCGCCGGGCAGAGCTTCCGCGTCGCCGGGATCGGCGACGACCTGTCGTACAGCCACACGCCGGTGGTGTCGATGACCTCGGCGGCGTGGAGGGCGCTCGACCAGCGGCTCGGCGGGACGGGAGCGGCGACGGTGCTCGCGGTCGACGGCACCCCCGCGTGGGACGAGATCGCCGCGGGCACGGGGACGGTGGCATCCCCTCCCCTGTCGAGCCTGACCGCCCTGCCGACGTTCCGGTCCGAGATCGGCTCGCTCGCGTTGATGATCGCGATGCTCTTCGGCGTCTCGGCGCTCGTCGTCGGCGCGTTCTTCACGGTGTGGACGATGCAGCGCTCCGCGGACGTCGCCGTGCTCAAGGCGCTGGGTGCGAGC
>NZ_QAJB01000437.1:4812-5016 GCF_003061325.1 Microbacterium sp. HMWF026 | reverse complement strand
GACGAGGAATAAATTGGCATTTGACAAGTGCACGCTGTTGAGTTCTCAAGGAACGGACGCACCCACAGAAACAGTCATCTCGACCAACCCATGAGGCAGTTCACTATGCGGCCCCCAGCCGCATCACAGTGGGACCCTGACGGATCAACCTCGTGAAAGCGGCCGAATGACCAGAAGAAACCTTACACCATCCGGTGGGGTTTC
>NZ_QAJB01000437.1:0-4802 GCF_003061325.1 Microbacterium sp. HMWF026 | reverse complement strand
CGACGAGGAATAAATTGGCATTTGACAAGTGCACGCTGTTGAGTTCTCAAGGAACGGACGCACCCACAGAAACAGTCATCTCGACCAACCATGGAGCAGTTCACTACGCGGCCCCAGCCGCATCACAGTGGGACCCTGACGGATCAACCTCGTGAAAGCGGCCGAATGACCAGAAGAAACCTTACACCATCTGGTGGGGTTTCGGGGCGGTTCACCACTTGAGAGGACGCGGGGCCTTCCGGCCGCTCCGCTCTCCCCTGTGGGGCGAACAAGTACTAACTTACGCCCGAACCACCCACCCGTCGAATCCACACCACACCCCGGGCGTGTCGCTCCCATGAAACCGCGAAAACATGCGGAAAAACCACGAGGGGCTCCCGCGAACTCTTCGTCCCAGGGAACCCCTCTCGTCGGTCGCGATCAACCCCTCGTCACGCGGACGCGGTCTCGACCGTCTTGTCGACCGGCAGCGGCCAGAGCGCATCGAGCAACTGACGCACCCAGGCGATGAGGTTCGCGTCGTCGACATCCTGCGGAAGGGGGACGACCATGGCATCCCCTCCCGCCACGAGCTTCGCCTTCGGGTACAGGCGCTGCAGGCGCACGCGCATGGACTCGGCGAGATTCGCCGGGGCGATGCGCAGGTTCGAGCCCATGGCGACGACATCGGCCAGGCCGGCCTGCGCGGCACGTCGGCGCAGACGGGCGACGGCGATCAGGCCCTCGACCTCGGCGGGCGGCTCGCCGTAGCGGTCGCGGAGCTCCTCGACCACCAGGTCGATGGCGTCGTCCTTGGCCGTTGCCGACGCGGCGGCCGAGAGCTTCTGGTACGCCTCGAGGCGGAGACGCTCGCTGTCGATGTAGAACTCGGGCAGACGGGCGTCGACGGGCAGCTCGAGGCGGAGCTCGGTGGGCCCGTCCACGTCCTCACCGCGGAAGGTCGAGACGGCCTCGCCGATCATGCGCAGGTAAAGGTCGAAACCGACGCCCGCGATGTGCCCGGCCTGCTCGGCGCCCAACAGGTTGCCCGCTCCGCGCAGCTCGAGGTCCTTCAGCGCGACCTGCATACCGCTGCCCAGATCGTTGTTGACGGCGATCGTCTCGAGACGGTCCGCCGCGGTCTCGGACAGCGGCTTCATCTCGTCGTACAGGAAGTACGCGTAGGCCCGGTCGCGGCCACGGCCGACGCGGCCGCGCAGCTGGTGCAACTGCGACAGCCCGTACTTGTCGGCACGGTCGATGATGATCGTGTTCGCGTTCGAGATGTCGAGCCCGGTCTCGATGATGGTCGTCGACACCAGCACGTCGGCGCGACGTTCCCAGAAATCGTCGACGACCTGCTCGAGAGCGTGCTCCCCCATCTGCCCGTGCGCGACGACGATGCGCGCCTCGGGGACGAGCTCCGCCAGGTGCGCCGCCACCCGCTGGATGGACGACACCCGGTTGTGCACGTAGAACACCTGGCCCTCGCGCAGGAGCTCGCGGCGGATCGCCGCGGCGATCTGCTTGTCGTTGCGCGGTCCCACGTACGACAGGATCGGATGCCGGTCCTCGGGGGGCGTCGCGAGCGTCGACATCTCGCGGATCCCCGTGACCGCCATCTCGAGCGTGCGGGGAATCGGAGTGGCGCTCATCGCCAGGATGTCGACGTTGGTCTTGAGCTTCTTGAGCGCGTCCTTGTGCTCGACGCCGAAGCGCTGCTCCTCGTCGATGATCATCAGACCCAGGTCTTTGAAGATCACCTTCTCGGTGAGGATGCGGTGCGTTCCGATCACCATGTCGACGGTGCCGTCGGTGAGACCGGCGAGCGTCGCCTTCGCCTCTTTGTCGGACTGGAACCGCGAGAGCGGGCGCACCGTCACCGGGAAGCCGGCGAAGCGTTCGGCGAAGGTCTCGAGGTGCTGCTTGACCAGCAGGGTCGTGGGCACGAGCATCGCCACCTGCTTGCCGTCCTGGATGGCCTTGAACGCGGCGCGCACCGCCACCTCGGTCTTGCCGAAGCCGACGTCGCCCGAGAGCAGGCGGTCCATGGGGATCGGCTTCTCCATGTCGGCTTTGATCTCGTCGATGGTCTGCAGCTGGTCCTGCGTCTCGGCGAACGGGAAAGCTTCTTCGAGCTCGCGCTGCCAGGGGGTGTCGGGACCGAAGGCGTATCCCTTGGACGCCATGCGCGCCGAGTACAGCTTGACCAGCTCGACGGCGATGTCGCGGACCGCCTTGCGCGCGCGCCCCTTGGCCGCCGCCCAATCGCTGCCACCCATCTTCGACAGGGTGGGCGCTTCTCCGCCGACGTACTTGGACAGCAGATCGAGTTGGTCGGTGGGCACGAAGAGCTTGTCGCCCGGATACCCGCGCTTGGCGGGCGCGTACTCGAGGACGAGGTACTCCTTGGTGGTCTTGACGGCGTTGCGACCGCCGCTGGAGACCTCGCGCTGAGTCAGCTCGATGAACTTGCCGATCCCGTGCGTGGCATGCACCACGACGTCGCCCGGCTTGAGCTGCAGGGGATCGACGACGTTGCGTCGCCGCGAGGCGAGCTTCTTGACGCCGCGGTTGTCGCCGCTGACCGAGCGACCGTAGAACTCGGTCTCGGTGATGACCGCGAATCGCGACTCGGTCAGCTCGAAGCCGCGCTCGAGCGGAGCACACACGACGTGGGCGACGCCGGGCTCGGGCGGCGTGCGCAGATCATCGACGCGTCGCGCCGCGATGCCGCGCTCGGCGAGCACGTCGCGCGCGCGATCCACCATTCCCGGACCGGATGCCGTGACCACCACGGACCATCCGTCGGCGAGGAGCGTCCCGACGTGAGCGGTGGCGCCCTCGACGTTGCCCTGGAACGAGGGGACGGGATCGGCCTTGACGCGGTGTGCGGAGTCGTCGCCCACGACGAGACCCTCGTCTTCGGCATCCGCCGCCCCCGAGTCGAAGGCGCTGAGCTGCCACCAGACGCCCCCGCGGCCACTTGCGATCTCGTGGAGGTCGTGGAGGGTGACGAAGTCGCCGGAATCGAGGTCGACGGGGGTGTCGGCGCCGGCGGTCGCCGCCGACCACGCGGCCTCGAGGAATTCGCGGTTGGTGTCGCCGAGCGTGGTGGCACGCGCGAGCGAGCGCTCGGGGTCGACGAGGGCCACCGCACTGCCGCCCGGAAGGTAATCGACCAGGGTGACCAGATCGTCGACGAGCACCGGGATGAGCGACTCCATGCCCTCGGCGGGGATGCCCTCGGCCATCTTCTCAAGCAGCTGGCGGAGTCCGGGATACCCGTCGCGCAGGGCCGCGGCGCGAGCGCGCACCCCGGCGGTCAGTAGCAGCTCGCGACTCGGGTTGAGCGAGACCGCCGACACGTCACCGGGTAGGGACCGCTGATCGGCGACCGAGAACGCGCGGATCTGGTCGACCTCGTCCCCGAAGAACTCCACGCGGTAGGGGTGGTCGGCCACCGGGGGGAAGACGTCGAGGATGCCACCGCGCACCGCGAACTCTCCGCGGCGGGACACCATGTCGACCCGGTGGTAGGCCAACTCGATCAGGCGCGTCGTGACGGTCTCGAGCTCGTGGCCACGCCCCCCGACGACCAGATCGACCGGTTCGACCTCGCCCAGGCCGGGGGCGAGGGGCTGCAGGGCGCTGCGCACCGACGCGGTGACGACCAGGGGGGCCTCGCCGTCCCACGCGGCGATGCGGCGCAGCACGTCGAGGCGCCGCCCCACCGTCTCGGGGCTGGGGCTGAGGCGCTCGTGCGGCAGGGTCTCCCATGCGGGGAAGTGCAGCACGTGCGCGCCGGGGAGGACGGCATCCAAGGCGGGTCCGAGAGACTCGGCGCGACGGCCGGTCGGCGCGATCACGAGCACGGCACCCGGATCGCCGGCCGCCCGCCGCCGTTCGACGAGGCCCGCGATGACGGGGGCGTCGAGGCCGTCGACGAGGGAGAGCGAAAGGTCGGCGGAGGCCGCGGAGGCGGCCTCGCGGTACGACTCAGCCTGCTCGAGGGCGCGCACGATCCCGGGAACTGTCACTCGGGAAAGTCTACGCGGGGCCTGTGACATCGGGTCGGGAGCACGAGGGGGTTGCGCCCGCGGCGGTCTTCTAAAGTGGCGACATGACTTCGCCGAGCGCTCCGAACGGGCCCGTCTTCGCCGCCCCGCACGTCGCGCCCCCGGTCGGCGAGCTGCGCACCGCGCCGCCCGCGCGTCGGCACCGGCGTCCGGTCGGAACCTGGGCCCTGCTGCTGTCCATCGTCGCCGGCGTCCTGGCCCCGGCCGTCGGCGGGTTCGCGGCCTACCGCGGCGCGCGGGGAGCCGCGCCAGGGCTGGCGTCGTCGACGTCGACCACGTTCGACTGGCGCATCCTGTCACCGGTGCGCGACCTGGTCCTTCTGGCGGAGGTGTCGTTCTGGACGGGCACGGCGATCGGGATCACCGCCCTCGTGCTGGGCATCGTCGCGATCGCCCGCCGCGCGGGTCGGGGCACCGGCATCGCCGCGGTCGTCGTCGCCGCGCTCGGACCGGCGGTGTTCACACTGCTGACCGCGGTGGCCGCCGTCGCGGGGCTGGCCACGCTCGGCGAGACCGCCCCGGTCGTCTGACCAGCGTTCTCCTCGGCGCTACCCCGCGCATCATCGCGACGTCCACCCCCGCTGCCCTGTCGAGCCGCGTGCGTACGGTGTCGGAAAGGACGCGACGCGTCCGCTGACCAGAGGAGCATCCCGTGAGCACAGCACCGCCGCCCCCGGAGCCGTACGGCCAACCCGTCCCCCGCGCCGACGGCTACCCCGCCCCCGCCGCGCAGAACGCCTACGG
>NZ_QAJB01000436.1:0-1629 GCF_003061325.1 Microbacterium sp. HMWF026 | reverse complement strand
CGCAGAAGGTGCATCAGCGCCGACAGCTGCACCGAGTCGCTCGAGCCGGGCTCGATCGATTGGCCGTCGAGGGCGCGCTGAGCGAGCCCCTCTTTCGAGTCGATCAGTTCGGCGATTTTTGTGTCGATCGTGTGCGCGGCGATGATGCGCCACGCGGTCACGGGTTCGCCCTGGCCGATGCGGTGCACGCGGTCGATCGCCTGCGTCTGCTCGGCGGCGGTCCACGACAGCTCGGCGAGCACGACGTTGGACGCGGCCTGCATGTTGAGGCCGACGCCCGCGGCGGTGAGCGAACACACCGCGATGCTCACGCCGGGGTCGCCGTTGAACGCGTCGATCGCCGCCTGGCGGGCGGTCGAGGTCTGCTCGCCGCGCACCGACACCACCTTGAGGCCGGAGGCCTTGAAGTGGGCCTCTGCGGCATCCATGACATCGATGTGCTTGGCGAAGAAGACGACCTTGCCCACCGAGCGCTGCAGCTGCACGGCGTAGTCGGCGGCGAGGTGCGCCTTGGCCTGACCGATGCGGCGGACCATCGTGAAGACGTTCTCGCTGCCCGAGCCGGCCGCCTTGGCCTCTTCGAGCTCGCCGTGGGCGACGAGGCGGACGATGTCGTCGTCGATCTCGCCGGGCGCGAGGCCCCGGTCGCCGCGCGCCTCGATGATGCGACGGTACTTGGCGGCGAGGCGGGCGCCGAGTTCGCGCTCGGCCTGACGGATCGAGCGGCCGAACTCGTCGTCCAGCTCGACCGGCAGGTCGGCGACGAGCTTGTCGGGCAGGTCGGCGGCGACGTCCTTCTTCTTGCGCCGCACGATACCCATCGAGATGACCGCTTCGCGCGCCTCGGGGTAGAAGGCCTTGTCGGCGGGCGTCAGGCCCGTGGCATCCAGTTTCTCCATCAGCTCGGGGCCCGGCTTCTCGCCGTTGGTCCAGCCGAGGAAGCGCCAGATCGCGTCGAAGTCCTCGACGTCGTTGATCAGCGGCGTGCCGGTGAGGGCCAGCATGAGCGGGTCGCGCGTCTGCTGACGGACACGGGATGCCAGAGCCAGCACGTTCTGCGAGCGCTGCGACGTGAGGTTCTTGATGAAGTGCGCCTCGTCGACGACGACGCCCTTGAGCCCGATCGACGACAGCCACGAGAGGTGCCGGTCGAGGATCTCGTAGTTGACGATGAAGACGTCGGCGAAGGCGTCGATGTCGGCGCCGCCGCCCGAGATGACCGTCGCGCGACGCTGCGGCGTCCAGCGCTGCACCTCGCGCGCCCAGTTCATCTTGACGACGTTGGGGACGACCACGAGCAGCGGGTACGCGTCGGCGACGGATGCCGCGAGCACCGACTCCGCGGTCTTGCCCAGGCCCGGCTCGTCGGCGAGCAGGAACGAGCGGTGACCGGTGCGGACGGCCTCGAGGAAGCGCGACTGGTGCGGCATGACCTCGAGGCCGCGCGGCGAGAGCCGATCGAACTCGGGGACGGGCGGCAGCTCCATGCTCGCGGCCGAGCCGCCGGCGCCCGTCTCGAACGCCTTGTACAGCGGACCCATCAGCTCCCAGCCGTCGAGGCGGCGGCGCGGGGCATCGCCGGTGGCGCGGGGGGTGAGGTCGGGCGCGAGGAAGGGGTTGGCCATCTGC
>NZ_QAJB01000435.1:0-14502 GCF_003061325.1 Microbacterium sp. HMWF026 | reverse complement strand
ACCCCTCTCCGACGACGCCCCCGCTCCCCCGGCGACCGCGTCCTGGTTCAGCTGCGTCACCCCGAGCATCTCGAGCACGTCGCGAGACGACGTCACGCACGTGCCGTCGAACTCGCGCAGCACCCGATGGCACCCCGCCGAGGCGGCGCTCGTGATCGGCCCCGGCACGGCCCCGAGAGCCCGCCCCAGGCTCGCCGCGTGGGCGGCGGTGTTCAGCGACCCGCTCCGCCAACCCGCCTCGACGACGACGACGGCGTCGGCCATGGCCGCGATCATCCTGTTCCTGGCGAGGAACCGCCACTTGGTGGGGGCCGTTCCGCAGGGCACCTCGCTGTAGACGGCCCCCGAGTCGACGATGCGGGCGAGCATCACCTCGTGCCCGCGTGGATAGGCCCGATCGACGCCGCCGGCGAGAAAGGCGACCGTCCTCCCGCCCGCGCCCAGGGCGGCCCGATGCGCCGCTCCGTCGATGCCGTAGGCCGCGCCCGAGACGATCGTGGCTCCCGCCCCCGCGAGTTCGGCGGCGAGATCCGCGGCCACGCCCTCGCCGTACGCCGTCGACGCCCGCGCGCCGACGAGCGCAACGACGTCACGGGCCGACGCGTCCGGGTGCCCCCGAGACCACAGAGCGACCGGCGCGTGCGCGCCCAGATCGTCGAACCCACCCGGCCAGGCGCCGTCGCCCGGAACCAACAGTCGCGCCCGGCAGCGACGCGCGGCATCCAGCGCCTCGTCGATCGCCCCGGGACGCAGGCGCGGCATCCACCGGGCTCGAGCTCCGCGGAGCTCATCGACGTCTGGGTCGACGGCCGCTCGCAGCGCGTCGAGCGGCCCGCGGGCGGCGATGAGCGCCCCCGCCTCGCTGTCGCCGGGCTCGATCAAGACGCTCCAGACGGCACGCGCGAGTGCGCCGAGCGGGTCGGATTCGTCGATGGGGCGAAGCCCGCGCAGGGCGGCCCGTGCCGCGGCCTCATCGCGCAGGGCGGGGATCACGCGGCCGCTCCCCGACGCAGGAACAGCGCCCGGCCGACGTCATCGCGCGACAATTCGTCGTGACCCGCGATGTCGGCGACGGTCCATGCGACCCGCAGCAGCCGGTCGTACCCCCGCAGGGTGAGGGCTCCCCGGCGCAGGGCCACATCGAGAGGCTGCAGCACCGCGGGGTCCGGAGCCGCCGGTCCGCGCAGCCACGTGCCCGGCACGTCGGCGTTCCGACGCCAGGGCGTGTCGCTCCAGCGTTCCGCGGCCCGTCGACGAGCGGAGGCCACCACCTCACGAGCCTGGGCTGTGCTCACCGTGCGTGTGTCGCCGTCCCGGCGCGCGGACGACACCCGGTTCAGTCGCAGGTCGATGTCGATGCGATCGAGCAGCGGACCCGAGAGGCGGCGCGTGTAACGGCGGATGGCCTGCGGAGCGCATTCGCACACCCCACCGGGGACGCCGTGCTGCCCGCACGGGCAGGGGTTGGTCGCCACGACCAGCTGGAACCGCGCCGGGTAGGTCGCGGCGACCCCCGATCGGTGCAGGTGGATCGTGCCGCTCTCGAGCGGTTGACGGAGTGCGTCGAGAACCGAGGCGGGGAACTCGCCGCCCTCAGCGAGGGATCACAAAAATACCCATGTGCGATAATTGACCTGTGAAGGACGGAAAGATCGCCGTCGCAATCTACGCCCGCCTGTCGGTGGACCGAGACGGCAAGAAAGTTGGAATCGACACGCAATTGCAGGACTCGCGTCGATTGGTCAAGGAGCGAGGCTGGGTAGTCGCCGACGAGTACGTGGACCGAAACCTGACTGCGGCTGACAAGCTCGTCGCGAGGCCCGAGTACGACAGGTTGGTGCGTGACTACCACGCAGGTCGATTCTCCGGCCTCGTTTGTTGGGACCTCGACCGACTGACGCGACAGCCACGCCAACTAGAAGACTGGATCGACGCAGCGGAGTCGGCACGATCACTGTCCGTCGTCACGGCGAACGGTGAAGCTGACCTCACGACAGATGGCGGGCGCTTGTACGCACGACTCAAGGTCGCCGTAGCGAAGGGCGAGACGGAACGCGCCAGCGCGCGTCAGAAGCGAAGTAAGCAAGCGCGACGAGAGACAGGCAAGTGGCACGGAGGCATTCCTCCCTACGGTTACTCGGCTCGGAATGGCGAGCTGCTCCCGGCGTCGGCGGAAGTGTCTCGGATCAAAGAGGCAGCTAAACGCCTGCTCGATGATCGCGAGCCGATGCACAGCATCGTCACTGACTGGAACAACAAGGGCGTGCGCACTCGCTCGGGAAAGCACTGGCGTCAGGCCAACCTCCGCTCAATTCTGCTGAACCGGTCGATGCTCGGAGAGACCAAAGCCGGTGTCGTCGGGTGGGACCCCATCATCGACGCTCGCACATTCGACAGACTCACCGCGCTGCTGTCCGATCCATCACGGAAGGTCGTGCACTCCCCCGGCGTCAAAGGTGGCAAGCACTCGATGGGAGGCAGGCTATCGGTATGCGCGAAGTGTGGCAAGCCGCTCGTGACGAATACGAAGACCAACGCGAACGGACCGACGCTGGGTTGCCTCGCGCGAGTGCATGGCCCTGACGCTCGGAACCATCCTCGCGTGAAGCGTGAAGTAACACGCAAGGGCGAGAAGGTCGTCGTCGAACAGGACACCGGGCGCGTGACCATCGGCCACGACCGTCTCGAACGGTACGTGTTCGATGTCGTGACGAAGGCGCTGTCCCAGAGCGACCGTTGGCAGACGCGGATGGGCGAGTCCGACCCCGCGGACGACGCCAAGATAGACGCGCTAGAAGCCGAACGCGCTGCCCTCCGCGACGAGAAGGACCGCGTGAAGCGCGCTTTCATCGCGGGCATCATCGAGACCGAACGTGAGGCTCTCGCTGAGTTCGAGCGGATCGACGCCGCGCTCGACGCCATCGAGGGCCAGATCAACGGCCTGCTCGGTCGGCCAGTCATCGCGAACGCACTCGCTGATGGCGTCGACTGGCAGACCTGGACCCCCGGTCGACGTCGCGCCTTCCTTAAGCTCCTCCTCGACGCCGTGATCGTCGACAGTTGGCCCGAGGGCATGCCCCGTACGCGACCGCGTTTTCGCAACGAGTCCGCAGAGGATTACGCCGTCGCGCGCGAGGCGAGCATGAACGAGGCGACAGCACGTCGCGTCCGTATCGTCACCAAGTGGGGCGTCACTATTTGATGCCGACTAAGAAGGCACGACCTCGCCACCATCAGCGCGTCGAGTTCAAGCGGCCCACAGTCGATCTATTAGTGTGAATCGACTGAATCCGGGGGGATCTGCCGCATGGCGACAAAAGAAGTACGTTTCTACGACACATGGGTCGTGCAGGCCGCGACGGCGACGAAGCCGCTGACCGAGAAGCGCGTGAAGGCAACGTTCTGGATGAGACTGCTCGACAAGCTCGAAGAGAAGACAGATCCGAAGGACCGGACGACCTCAATTCGAGGCAACCAGTTTTACGGACAGGTGGTTCGTCCCACCGCGCCCGCGATCAACCACCTGCAGGTAGGTCGGCTGCGTGACCGGTCGGAGCACATCGAGCAGACGGACCTCGTAACAGGGACGGTTGCACCGCTGGTGCTCTCCGACAACCTGCGAGTCTCCGAGCCAACCTTCGTCGTGCCCTTCGGCTCGGGCGGTCGCGTCGCCGTCATGAGCCCAGGACGTTCGACCAGAGCCGAGACCATCGGGAACTGGCTCACGTTGGCCCTCGGGTACGTGACCAAGGGAAAATCGATCGAACTCCGTCCTGTCATCGACGACGCGGCGCTGGAACGCCTGCTCAACTCGGAAGGGGCGGTGGGGGTGGAGTTTCACCTCGACTCTGAAGAAGAAATCGCCACCGATGACGACGGAGATGGAGGCATCCCGTTGCTCGACGCCGTGGAGAACCTGCGGGCGGAAGGCCCTCAGACGGGTACGTTGATGGTCGGGTGGTCACTGGGGATCAAGGGCGGCAGCGCCCAGGAGAAAAACCAGCTCAAGCGCATCGCGGCAAAGTTCAAGGAAGACTCACTCGCGCGACGGATCAAGGTGAACATGGTCGTCGAAAACGAAGACGGCGACCTCAGGCGCGAGACTCACGACTTGATGGTCGACAAGATCACCAAGAAGGCGAACTGGAAGACCCACCGTGACAAGCGTTCGACCACCGAGGAGATTCTGGTCGCGATGTCTAACGCCGTGCAGGAGTTCAACAACACTCCCGGTGTCTGAGGCCCCGACTAACGTCTCGCACAGGGGGTGATGCACGTGGTGAAGAAGTTGCTGTCGACGTTCGTCGATCACCCAACCGTCGTCACAACGCTGCTGGTCGGGATCGTCGCGGTTCAGTTCGCTGTCTCCGCTCTATGGTTCCACGACCTCGATCTGAGCCTGCTCTTCTCCG
The DNA here is from genome assembly GCF_003061325.1 of Microbacterium sp. HMWF026. Classification (NCBI taxonomy): domain Bacteria; kingdom Bacillati; phylum Actinomycetota; class Actinomycetes; order Micrococcales; family Microbacteriaceae; genus Microbacterium; species Microbacterium sp. HMWF026. Next base: position 10,090 of record NZ_QAJB01000435.1, on the reverse strand, counting down.
AGCTTTCCGAGAACGATCAGCGTTCAGTACTGTCGCAGCTTGCACTCGGGTTGGCTGGCGTGGCCGCGATGGTCGGCGGTTTCGCGGGCGTAGTAGTCGTGTTTGGACTCAGCAGTGAGGACGCACGGTTCCGGGAAGTGCGCATGAAAGCCGCCACAAGTCTGCGACGAAACTGGACCTCGGTGGTGACGACCCCGCTTGTAGCCGCCTTTGGTGCGCTTCTCGCGGCGACCGCAGCTGGCGTCGGAGCGTTCGGGATATCCGTTTGGACTATCGAGCTTTGCCTGCTGCTTGCCGCGCACGGTGCCGTGCGACTGGTGGTCATTCTGCGTGAACTTGTGAAGGTCGTTCATCGCGCCGACGAGGGCGTGACTCGATCTGAACAGTTCGTTGATGAAGATGAGTTCTTCGAAGATTGAGGCCGGGTCGCGACCCGTCTCATCTGAGGAACATAGGGTTTGAGACGGAGATCAAGTGGTTTGGAACGGTTTCTGGGAGTGGGCCGACGGCAATCTCGGCGCGACAATCATTGGCGGGCTTCTGGTCATTGTCATCGTCGCCGTGTTCAGCCGCCTCCCGCGTCTTGGGCCGCATGTTCGATCGGGTCTGCGCAGGGCATGGCGATGGGCCTATTCATGGCGGCCCGTCAGTAGTCGTCGACACGAGCGCGAGCTCGCGGCCGTGGCGGAGAAGGCTCGGGAAGCCGATGGCGCTCGACAGGCGATGGGCCAGCGTGCTGATACAGCTATCAATGCAGTGCGCGAGTCGATCCCTAACGTAGTGCTGACGATCTTGACTCAGATGAATGAGCAGAAAGAGGCCTCCGCGACCAGGATGACCGAGTTAGAGAAGGAAGTAAGTCGCCTGAAGAAGGTCATCGGCGTCAAGGATTCGGGCAACCCCGCTTGGATCACTACAGCAAATCGCGTCGACGTCGTCAAGGCACCCGAGGTGCCGACGCCGGACCCGAGGTGGCGTCTCTCGAATGTCACCTCAGACAATGATCGACAAGTCGGTCTGAGCCGTTACCGCATCGAAAACCTGGTCCCCGGCAGCGTCGCGGTTGGAGTTCGGATGGACAACGAGGACGGAACCTACGGATCATTCGCGTTCAATGATGCTGCCTACTGGCCGAAATTGTCCGGCATCGCTTATGGGGAGTTCAGCGGAACCATCCGAGGAACAGACGAAGAGGGTTTCGTCTACGTTCGCCTGTCATGGACGGATGAGGCAAAGTCAAAGCGAAGCGCAAACTTCACGCTGAGAAGCTCCTCGGCTCCCGAGCCGCCACAGGAAGGTGCGCCCTTCTAGGCCCGCAATGCTGCGACACGCTCCACCAGCTTGGCAACGGTCGACGGATAGAACCGGTTGCCCAGTGAGGTCAGGTGGCCAGCCTCGTTCAACTCGCGCGCAATCTGTGACAGCCCCGCACCTTCGTCGCGGCGCATGGTGATGTAGTTGACGACCTCACCGCGGAGGTCAGTCTTCGAGGGGCGGCCACCGTACGGCTTGCCCTGGCGCTTCAACTCGGCCAGCGCGGCACGGGTGCGGTCGCCGATCTGTCGCCTCTCCCACTGAGCCAGCGCCATCAGGACATGCGCGATCATCTCACCGTTGGTCGTGGCCGTGTCGATGTCGAGGTCCAGCGTCGCAACGGACCAGTTCTTTTTGCGGAACTGCTTCAACACGGTAGCGAAGTCAGCCACGTCACGGGACAGACGGTCCAGCTTGGTGACCACCACGCCCTGAGCCTCTTTGGCGCCCAGCATTCGTAGCACCTCACGCCCACCCTCCCGATCAGCCAGGCCAGTGCCACCGGAAACGTCAGGGTCGGACAGCCACGCCACGATGTCGTGCTCGCGATAAGCAGCCCATCGCTCGATGAGGTCACGCTGCGCAGACATACTGGTGTCTTGCTGATCGGTACTCACTCGGAGATATGCAACGACTTTCATAACGGCTCCTATTGCGGCATTTACCCTAACCGTTCGGTTTGGGTTCAATATCCACAATATTCAACGTCACATTCGATGCAACCACGGGAATTCTGCGGTCCTCGCATACGGATACAGACACTTTGAGGCGGACTTACTTGTGAGCGAGGCAGGTGTTTCCACCCATTCCTCACCCTCACACGAGACAAGCTAAGAGCCGTACCATGGGCCATCCGTACCATAGCCCTCAGATGGGCCGATACAGCTCGATGCAAAAATGCAAAAAAGCCATCCCATGCACCAAGTATATTTTTGACACCCCTATAGGGGACTTATTGCATAGGCCATATTTTTTGCATTATTGCATCTTGCTTCACAGAAAGAGGGCGCGAGCCGAAGCCCACGCCCTCTCATCTGCGCTCAAACGCTCAGCTATGCATCATCTGACCCGGTGTGAGGTCGTCCTGGTCGCTCCGTGACGCGGCGCGAAGCTGCACGCCGAGCATCTTTCGGTTCGAGCCGTTCCGGTCGACGAACCCGTGACCCTGGCTGCGCGCGATCTCTTCGAGACGCGTGGTGAGAGCGTGTGAGCCGTGGGTACCCGACTTGTACTCTCGGAACGAGGTGTAGGACGCAAGCAGGTGATCTTTCCGCGTCTCATACCCCTCGCCCACTTCCAGCCATTCGTCGTAGAACCGGCGGATGTGATCCGTGGTCTCTTCGATGTGCCGAGTCGAACGGGCGACGTGTCCGGGCAGACGCGACTTGCTGTAGACCAAGCCGGACTCGGCCATGCCGTAGTAGGCCATCCCACCCGCGACGATCAGCGCCAGGATCGCCTCCCCCTCTGACTGCGCGATGCTCGTTGCCAGGCCGGGACGCCGCTCCTTCTCGGGCACGGTGGGGCCGGATTGGACACTGATCACGCGACGAGCGATCGCGGCGTCCCACTTCTCGACGTTCGGCATGCTGTTCAACGCGAGGAACACGGTCCACGTCCTCGGGACAGTGTGGGCGCGCCCGTAGATCGCGCGCACCGACTTCTCGCGCTGACCGGTCAGTCGCTTCACCTCCTGCTCGTTCAGGTCGATGTCGTCTGACACCTCGTCGATGGCACCGAACCGGCGACCGGCGAGCTTGTTCACGTCCTCGGTGTGCGCACCGTTCCTTGTCTTGGAGACCAGGTCCGGGCTGAGGGTCGCGTCGGCCATGTCGCGGCCCAGAACCAGCGCCACGCATTCGAGGGTCTGCGACTTACCAGTATTCGTGTCTCCGTACAGGATGAAGAACACCTGCTCGGGGTTGTCGCCGATAGCCGCGTAGCCGAACGTCATCAGCATGAACGCGAGCGTCTCGTCCGTCGTATCGACAGCGAAGGCCCGACGCACCAACGCCGTGAAGTTCGGTGCAACCCGTTCCGCGTGCGCAACGAGCGGTGCACCCGAACCCGGCATCAACTCGGGTCGGAACGCGAGCGGGACAAGCTGGGTCAGCAGGTCCTCTTGTGCGTGGTCGTGCATCACGCCGGTGCGCAGGTCGACGGTTCCGCTCGTGGTGTTCAACAGATGCGGCGCAGTGTCCAGCCGAGTCGATGCGATCCGGACCTTTTCGACAGATTTCACCGCATTCACGCACGCCCGGATGCGCGGCATATCGAGCGACGATGCCGACCACTTCATCAGCGCTCGGCGGGTGTCGTCGTCAGTTGTCGCTCGCGCCTCATCCGCGATGTCGAGCGCCGAGAGTTTGGCGATACCTTCGATGGCCGTTTGATCCGGCAGTCGCTCCCAGCGCTGACCGTCCCATCGAATGAATGTCTGCCAGTCGGTCACCCAGCGGAACAGGTGGCCGTGATTGTCGGCCATCCGCTGCGCGTTCCCGGTGTCGTGGGTCGGGTAGGTTTTCGCACTCATGGTGCACCTCTCAGGGAGCTCGCCCAGGCGAGTTGCGCCTCGACGTCGGGGCCAATGGACTTCACCGCGCGCTGCATCTGGTTTTCGACCTTCGACCACGGGAAGACATCGCCCGGCGGATTATCGGTCTCACGCCAGATCTCGTACGCGATCTGCCGAACGAGGTCGAGGTGCGGGTAGTGATTGCGAACGAGTCTCCACATCAGGGTGTTGAAGCCGTTGTCGCGCTGGCCCAGCCGAAACCCTGTCCTTCGCAGTACGTCAGTCTCGGGAAGTTCGACGCTCGACCCTCCCCCACCCGATGACCCATTGCTCGACCCGCGCCACTCGCGCAGGGCGCGCACCAGCGCTTCCGGCGCATATGGGATGCTCGCCAGGTCACCGCGAACCAGCTCGTAGGTTCGAGGCTCGCCGGGTATGTCCGTGCGGAACGTCCCGGGCGCGGCAACCTGATGCCCTTGCCCACTCGCGGCGTCCGCTTTGAGATCGACGTGCTCGATCCACGGCACCCGTGATGGCAGGACACCGTCGTACCGGAAGTACAGGTGCGCACCGCTCGCCGTCTGGACGAGCGGGAGGTCGCCCAGGTCGAGTTCAAGCAGTTCCTCGACCTGGATGAGCGAGTCGAAGCCACCGAAGGACCACTCCGGTGCGCTTTTGGTATCGATGTCGAGGACCCCCAGCCCACCGCCCGTGAGAATCCCCCAGTTGCATCCCGGGATTTGCTCACGCCAAGCCTCGATTTGCGCCGTATCGTCCGTTGCGCGCGCGGGCCATCCGGCGATAGCTGGAATGTTGGTGCCCGGACGCAGGGGCAGCACTCGAAGCGAAGACCGGCCGGCCTCTGGCCTGACCGTGCTCACAGTCCCCTCGCGACCCGTCGGATGAAGTGCTCAATGACGGACAGTCCGCGATGCTCCCGAACCACTTCGCGGAAGACCGGGGTGAGGTCGCGTCGCATCGCGCGGCGAGGCTCGGGGTCGCGCGGGCGGAAGATCGCGGCGTTGTGCGTTGTCGTAGCCATGATCACGACCGCGCATCCAGGCCACGGAGAAACGCGACCACCTGGTCGACGTAGCTGTCGGGGATTTGCATCAGGACGGTCTGGGCGGGAACGTCCATGATGTAGTCCTCGCCGTACTCGGCGTCGGCATCGACGCCCTTGACGAGACGCGAGTGAGCGCGGGCAACGTCATGCTTGCGAGAACCCATGCCCCTGCGCGGAGGCCAGTCGTTGACGTACGCGAGAACGTCATCATCGAACAGCGTCTGGATGGGCAGACCGAAGAACGCCTCGTAAGCCTTCGCCTCGTCCGGGCTGACGTGTCGTCGCCCCTTGGCGTGGTTCGAGTACGCCGAGACCGGGATTCCGGTCGCAGCAGCGATCTGGGCACGGGTAAGGCCACGGTCGAGAGCGATCTCGGTGACCATCTGACGGGTCTTGGGCAGAGCCACTGGAAACACCACCTGTCGGTGTGCTTCAACAGAGGGTCTGTCCGCTATCAACTACTGCGGAGGTCTGAGCCTCGTCCGCCTAATTCGATGTGACCTCGGTACGAGGACAGAGATTCAGTCGCGGTCGCCGATCGGCTTTGTTGTTATTGCCCATATTAATCGAGGCGGGCACTAGAGTAAACCCCCACTTGCTACGAGCCGTGTCAACTTTCGTAGCGTGTGAGGAGCGACCGTCTGACGCTGTCAGCCTTGGAGTGTTGTCGCGACCCGTCCTCGACGTGTTAGCGCGTCAGATCGACTCAGGCGGTTCCTGACGCGCCATCGACGGCTAGCGCCTGGCTCGCGTCGCGAATGAACTGCCGAGCCTCGAACGCGGTCGCGAATGCGAGGCAGTCGCACCCATCCTTCCGGTGCCACTCGTCCGGACACGTTGGGCAGATTGCCTCGTACTGGGTCTTCTGGCCAAACCCGGCAGCACGTGCGTTGATGCGGAACTTCCACCGCGGCTGATCGTCAGTCATAGCCGAGGACGATGTTGCCGTTGTCGGTGCGTCCCTTGACGACGCCGATCCACTTTCGTGAGGCGGGAAGCGTCGAGTCTGTCGGCTCCGGGTGTTCGGGCGACGGGTACGAGAACTCAGCTTCCCCGCGTCGGGGCGGCGGCTGCGGTGTGTGCTGTCGCATGGTGGCGACCTCCTACCTCGCGTTGCGCGAGTCGACAGTGCTGTGCAGATTCGGCCGGCCTTGGTCGGGGTACTCCCTGCGCAACTGCTCTAGCCGGTCCTGCTTGAACCACTCCGGTTGTCCGCTCTCGGTAATGCGACGCTTCCGGTCTTCGCGCTCCTGGGCCTCGACCTCTTCGAGAGTCGGAGTGTGGAGGTCTTGTCCCTCGTTAACGACTTCGGCATCGATGACGTTCTCCGACATCAGCTCGCGCGGAACGACCGTGCCACCCGGAATCGCTTCGCCCTCGGGTGCCTGCCGGATGATCGCCTGCAGGGTGACTTCCCACGGCTTGTGGGTCACCTCGACCTTGCGTTCCTTAGGCAAGGTGCGGTCGAGAATCATGCGCATTGCCTGGAGTCGATCCCCCTCCGAAGTCTCGGCGTCGAGCGCGATGCGTCGGAGTTCCCACAGAACCGGCTCCACCATTCGGTCGAGGAGGTCTTGTGCCTTCGCTGCCGAGGCCTTGTTCGCGCCGTGGTACCGACACGTGCGCTGCCCGCGCAGTGCGGCGTTGCGGCACTGCTCGCCGTCTCCGTGGCGGCCGATGCAGCGTCGTTCAATCTTCGTCACGTCGCGAGGGCCGATGCCCCCGTCTTCGGTGTGGCCGTTGCAGAAGTCAGAGCCTGAAACGGCCCACGCTCGGCATGGCTGCCCTTGGCGACCGCGGTTGTTCACCGTGATCGTCGCTGTGCAGCGCTTCTTGCTCATTCAGATCACCACTTCGTAGCGCGGCTGGAAGTTGAGGCGAACGCGCGTCTGGCCGTTCGTGTCCTGCATCGACAGGTTGATCGTCGTTCGACCAGGCGGGATAGCGAACAAGAGAGGCGCGTCCGCGAGGCCGGTGTAAACCGACCCGTTGACATCGGTGACCGACTTGTCTCGGGTGTTCACTGTGATGGGGTTGCCGACCTCGACTGCGGAGTCATACGTGAACCCGGCTCCATACACGTCAGCGTGGAAATGGTGCCCCGGCCCCTCGACGAGCCAGATCGGGAAGGCGTCGGCGTCGCCCGGATTGTCGACCTCGACGCTGCCGATGACGCTGGCCGAGGACACCCGAAGGCGCGAGAGGCCCATGCTCCCCGTCTTGATCAGACCTCGGCCGGAGTTGCCTCCTGCGTCGATCTTGACGTCCACCGACTCGGCCGACGTGAAGTAGGCGGAGGTCGACTGCAACGTCAGATCCCACTCTGCAAAGGTGAGTGAGTTCGTGCCCTCGCCGAAGATGTGGTCGCCACCTCCGGCGAAGACCACGTCCGTGAATAACTCGGTTCCGTCGTCGTATGTGACGAACAGCGTTGCCAGCGAGACGCGAGGGTTCAGAATCCGAACCAGCTTGCGCATGAGGTCCTGAATCTCGATCTCGGACTCACCTTGAAAGGCCACAGGGAGCTTGATCACTCGTCCGCCTTTGCGCTGTCCTCGGAAGCGGGTGCCGTCGGCGGCACCTTCGCGGAACCGGTTCACGGTGGGAGCCATACCAAAACCGGATGCTCCGATTCGGCGCAGGACGCCTGTGGGCATCCAGTTTGAGATTTCGAGGGTGTCGCCGTTGTTCTCGAGGCGCATGCGAACCACGGGTCAGCCCGCCTTGGGGTAAGTGATGGCGTCGTGGAGGCCGAGCGTGTTGACGCACTCCTGGCAGAACGCAAACTCCGTGATGTACCGACCTCGCGGAATGTAAACGATGGCGACGGCGCGAGTCCGGTCGAAGAGGTCGAAGGCCTCGTGGCGATGGCAGGAGCTGATTAGGCCGCCGTCGATCATGTCGACGCCCTGCAGAGGACCGTCGACTTCGGAGGCATAGCGCCAATGGCGACCGCGCAAGACAGAGTCGTCCGTGTCGAGCGTGCTCGTGGTGACGCTTTCGACCACGATCGCTCGGCCTGGGTCGGGCTGCTTCTCGAACCCGCTGTCAGTCGTGCTCGCGGTGAGAGCTTCGCGCACCCACACGTCCTGCTCGTGAAGCCACTGGTGGCGACTTGCGCCCATTCGGGTCTTCACGAAGTTGAGCGCCTCGATGACGGCAGCAGTGTCGTCGATCAGGTCGATGAATTCTGTTTTCATGATGTCTTCCCTTCCTGGAAGTTCTGGTCTTCCCTTCCGGTTTGATTACCAGGGCGCCACCGGAAGGAAAGAAAGAGTGGCGCCCCGGTGAAGATCCCCCGACGAAAGATGGATCTTCACGGCGCGAGGTGATCAGCTCGCGCCGGGTCGTTGGTGGAGTGCCGTCGCCCCTCCAGACGACGGCACTCCGGTGCGTGCTTGATGTACATCGCGTACACGCACCCGACTCGTGGTCGGTCTTGTTACCAGACCGGGTTCTCGTACGATCCGGTGGCCTTGATCTGCATGACCGCGGCAGCACCACGGTGACGAACGCCCACACCCATGCCGCGCTCGTAGATCGACTCCACGAGAGGGTGCGCCCCGCCCTGCGAACGGCGCAGAATGAGTCCGCGCTCGCCGGGCGTCCGGTGCTCGCGGATCAGGAGCGGGTTGCGCGCGCTGCCGGCTCCGGAGGTCGCGACCGCGATCACGTAGCCGAGCGGCACGAACGGCGACTTGTGAATCCACGCGTCCCCGTAGGAACCCATGATCGGGAGGTTGTTGAACGCCGCGGGAGCTGCGTCGCCGACGATGGACGCTTCGGTGAGGTAAGCCGGGGCCGAAACGCTGGGGATGTAGTCGTACTTCGCGACCACACCGTTGGCATTGGGCGCGTTCGCGCGCCAGGTCTGGATTGCGTCGGCCTGGAACGGGTTGACCAGCAGCATGATGCGCTCGCCAGACGCGGCAACGCCGTAGCCATGCTCCTGAATGGTGGCAATCAGGTCCTCGACGTCCTTGGAGTCCATCTGGTTGGCACCGGAAACGAGGTAGTGGCTGTGCGACGAGTTGAACGTGCGACCGGCGTACGAGGGCGGGACTTCGCCAGTCGATCCGTCCCACAGGTCGTATATCTGCTGGCCGTTCTCGTTGATGGAACGATTGCCGACCTCGCTACGCGTCGTAAGCGCAGCCATCACCTCGCGAAACACGCGACGGTTGTCCGCTTCCAGCATCGCTGCGTGCTGGCCTCGGACCTGCTCGGCGCTGGCGTCACGCAGGTAAGCGCGGGTGAATCGGCTCGACTTGTCGCGCCACACCAGCGGCAAACCACCGCGGATCACGTCGACGTTCGGACGACCGGCAGTCGGCACTCCGAACTCGCTCTGGAGGTCGAACTCGATGTCGCTCTCCCCGGCAGGGAGGTCGAAAAACGGGTCGATCGTGTTCGACGTGAAGAGGGCTGCGAATGCGGACCGGCTACGGTTCCATTCGCTGAGCACGCCCTGGAACTCGTTCCAGAGCACATCGAGGTTCACGCCATCGGCGGTGAATCGGAGATTGTCGGCGGCGACATTGAAGCCGCGCCGGTCAGCGCCGGTGACGCTGTGCGGGAATCCCGCGATAGACAGGCCGCTCATCGCGGACCTCCAATCGGTGAGTGATTGAGGAGGACCGAGACCACGGGAAACGGCGGGGCTTCTATGACGCTGCAGCTAAGCGATCAACCCGACCACGGGTCGGTGTCGATACGGCAAATATACAACCTGGGCAACATCGTGTCGACCGACAGGTTGTTATAGAGCAATTTGCCTCGTCGAGGAACAGCACCCCCTCGCTCGCCCGGGCGATCGCGCCGGGACGGATGACCCCCGACCCCCCGCCGATGAGCGCCGCCGCCGTCGCGCCGTGGTGCGGGCTCTCGAAAGGCGGGATGCGCGAGAGGCGCGTGACCGTCTCGCCCGACAGCGATCTCACGGACGCGACCGCAAGGGCCGCATCGTCGTCGAGGGGCGGAAGGATGCCGGGGAGCCGCCGTGCGAGCATCGTCTTGCCCGCACCCGGGGGGCCGCTCATGAGCACGTGATGGCCGCCCGCCGCGGCCACGACGAGGGCGTCGACCGCCTCGGGCTGGCCGACCACATCGCCGAGCTCGAGGGCGACGTCGTCCGGTGACGAGGGCGTCGAGGCCACGACCGGGGCGAGATCGGGGGCGTCCGAGACCCCGCCGTG